>NZ_JAAPBB010000194.1:0-464 GCF_019730395.1 Ochrobactrum sp. SFR4
CAATGCTGACAACCAAAGGGGCGGTGATCGCGATCGTTTGCCGGCACTGGCTGCTGTGTCTGCTCGCTGGCAGGCTCGCACCCGGAAAGTCCGTTTCACCATCAAGCTGACACTCGGGCCGCGCTGATAATGTTGCCGGATTCAGGGAACAAAAAACCCCGCTAAGGCGGGGCTGGGGGCTTCGCCCCCTGTATAAAGCCCGCCACGGCAGGCTTTCTTTTTCATAGTCATGAAAAATGTGCGATAGCATAGGCGAAGCCTTTGCTATCCCCCAAAGGAGTAGAAAATGACCCCACAGCCTAACAATGCCGCCTACGATCTCGTTGAGCTGACAACCGATCTCGTTTCAGCATACGTCTCCAATAATCCTGTGCCTCTCGCTGATCTGCCTTCTCTTATCGAGCAGGTGCATCAGGCATTGAGTAATCTGGAAACCGGCGTCAAAGCATCGCCACCCGAGGAAA
>NZ_JAAPBB010000195.1:0-464 GCF_019730395.1 Ochrobactrum sp. SFR4
TTTTAGCAGGCTCAGGTTTTTCAGCCTTTGCTTTTTCTAAAGCAGGTTCAAATTCAAGAAGAGATTCAGTGTTTGAATTAGATTGTTGCCGCTCATTTTGAACGTCATTGGCGTTCACTATTTCTGTTTTAACATGATTATTCAGCAAATTATCCACATCGTCATGCAGAGCAGCAAACTGCTCAACGATTATCTCCAGCTCGTGAAGGGGCGCACGTCGTGGCAATGCATCAACAAGTGAGCGGAAACGGGTATAGAGCGCTTTCCAGTTGCCTGGCAGCTCTTCTTCCAGCGCTGTATCAATGAGCTTGCCAATATCCCGTCGATGCAGGGTAATGCGTTCGCGCATTAATTTCAGCGCTCGCGCCTCTCCCCTTACCTGCTCGGCTGCGGCTTCAAATTCTTCTGCTCTGGCAAGCAATGGTGCGAGCGATAAGCCAAAGGCTTCTTCGATCTCTCCTGCC
>NZ_JAAPBB010000196.1:0-463 GCF_019730395.1 Ochrobactrum sp. SFR4
TCCAAGCTTTTCAAATTGTCCGTCAAGGTCTCCACAACTATTGAAATATCTTTTCTCAAGCTGTTCATGCGTTCGTTCAGTTGCACTTGTGCCTTCTCGATATCGCTCAATCGCTTCATTGTGCTGCTTGACCCGCTCGCCTCGGAGTTCTGCAAGAAACTCTTTAAAGCGGTAATTTCCTTGTCGATACCAATCTTCAACCCGCTGACGGAAAGCAATAATTCGCGCTCTAATGGGGAAAGCTTTTCCATCTTCGTCTATTTCCTGTTCGCTTCTGGTTGAGGGAGTTTGATGCACGGGGTTTTGCTCTCGCCGCACGTCCACCCGTTCTCTGCGCTTTTCGGAAGTATCAGAAACGTTCCTTTCTCGCTGTTGATGATACGGATTTGCCCAGTCTGGTTTTGGAGCTGCAAAAGGGTCTGGCGTTCCGTAGCCGTAACCGCCCTGATCTCGCTCAACTCCG
>NZ_JAAPBB010000197.1:0-463 GCF_019730395.1 Ochrobactrum sp. SFR4
AGGTGTCGTAGCGTTCAACATTGGCCTTGGGTTCATTGTTAAGAGTAAGTGCCTGCGGTGCATTAATCGTGGGTGGAATGAGTGATTTGCCGTCCACCAGACGGTGAAGCAAATTGAGGATATGGGTTTTTGTCGGCACTCCAGTCTTTAGCGCCATGTCGACCGCCAAGAGTACGGCCTGTTCGTCATGCTGTAAGACGAGCGAAAGGATGTCGACCATTTCCCTATCGCCCCCAGGCTTCTTCAGCAGATGAAGCTGGAGTGTGCGAAACGCTTCAGGAAGCTCAGTGAAAGGAGCGCCATTGCGCAAGGCTTCAGTGAGCGGATCGCAAAGTTGCGGGGTAAATCCGTGTGAGACCACAAACAGCTACTCCTAACGCGGCAAAGCGATCTCTGAGAAATGCTTCCGAATAAAATCCAGCTTCGGATCGATGTAGCGCTGGCAGAACGGCCTGCTTGGGTT
>NZ_JAAPBB010000198.1:0-461 GCF_019730395.1 Ochrobactrum sp. SFR4
ATGTTTTGTATCGGGACGGTCAATACCTACAGGCTGGCTCGTCTGATACGGAACGGTTTTCATATTCGATGAATAGCTGTTCCTGCAGAGTTTCTGAAATGTTGTATAACGGCTTCCGGTGTTGAAATACGGGGCTTTTTTGCCTATGAATTTCAGGATTTACCGAAACTACTGTATATTCTTCTTGTTCTGAAATAAGTTCAGATCAGAAATAATACAGCATTTCAAAGCAGTTAAGGTGCCTTTGTATTTTATGGATCACATAAAATACCTTGGTGAATGTTGATATGTGGCCTGCCCCGGGCGCATTCAAGACGGAAAATTTAAATGAAACACAGATTATTCCGCTCAGTAGGCATTGGTGCGGTTCTGATGCTGACGGCAATTCTGGCAGGGTGTCAGCAGGTTGTTTTGTTTCCTAAAGGCGAAGTTGGCATTAAGGAACGTGACCTGATTGTTTT
>NZ_JAAPBB010000199.1:0-460 GCF_019730395.1 Ochrobactrum sp. SFR4
CAGAGGCCAGCGCCGCCATCAGAACAGCCATGTCATCGGTGAAGCCGATACCAACCAGAAGATCCGGCACAAAATCAAACGGCAGCACAAAATAAGCGAGAGCGGCAAGCAGGATCGCACGCACGCGCGCAGGCGTCTTCGGGTCAAGGGCGCAATAATAGGAAGCCACCAGATCTTCCGTAAAAGGTATCCGGCCAGCGGCTTTTTTCAGAGTTTTCCAGAAATGTTTACGGACACGGCGCGCACGGCTTTCCTGTTCGCGCTCGGTGCCCGGCTGCAAAATTTCATCTATTTTGACATCATCCATAGCAAATCCTCATGGGAATACAGATGGTGCAGTTGCTGCTGTTTTGCAAGATATGCGGAGAATGAGCGCTGTTAGCCTGCATATTCATTGGCAAACTGCGCCATGCGCATATCCAGCGCTGTCAGGCCTTTGGCGGAATGGGTGGTCAGGGTT
>NZ_JAAPBB010000200.1:0-460 GCF_019730395.1 Ochrobactrum sp. SFR4
CTGATCGTGCTGTTCACCACCTGGGGAGCCACACAATATGTTGCCTGGCAGCTCGGGTTTCAGGCGCAGCTTGGGACACCCTGGTTCGCGTTCGGCGATATGCCCTTCTATTATCCGCCCGCCATCTTCTGGTGGTGGTACTTCTTCGACGCCTACGCCCCAGATATCTTCGCCAAAGGTGGCATGATCGCAGCATCCGGCGGCTTCATCGCTATCGCTGTCGCCATCGGCATGTCGGTATGGCGTGCCCGTGAAGCCAAGAACATCGAGACCTATGGTTCGGCACGATGGGCAAACCCACAGGAGATCAAGGCTGCGGGTTTGCTCAGCCCGGATGGCGTAGTGCTCGGCAAGCTCGACCGCGACTACATCCGCCACGATGGTCCGGAGCATGTGTTGTGCTTTGCGCCGACGCGATCCGGCAAGGGCGTCGGACTCGTCGTCCCGACCCTCCTGACCT
>NZ_JAAPBB010000201.1:0-459 GCF_019730395.1 Ochrobactrum sp. SFR4
CTGCTGTCACATCAGGCCGGAGCTGAGGAAAGTCAGACAATTCAGATTCAGACCGATCAGGCTCATATTCTGCGTCTCGATAAACCGGTAAAATCTGTCATTATTGGTAATGATGCGATTGTTGATGCCATGATGCAGGATTCGAAAACCATTATCCTGACAGGACGGAGTAATGGTGTGACCAATCTGGTTGTCATGGATCAGAATGGTGAGACACTACTGGATGAAAACGTTATGGTGAGCCAGAATGATCTGGCGACGACGCGGGTTTTTCGCGGAACGGATGTGTCAGTGATGTCTTGTACACCGATTTGTACACCGAAAGTGATCGCACCTAAGTTATAATACTTTTTCCTCTCCGATTCTGTCTGGCTTTGGAAACTCATGTCTATATTGAGAGAGCAATCTGACCCTGCTGATTTAAAACATACTCAAAAAAAATTCCGGCTGTTTCTTCGG
>NZ_JAAPBB010000202.1:0-459 GCF_019730395.1 Ochrobactrum sp. SFR4
TGATCGGCGCCAGATCAAGTACGGATAATTTTGTCATGCCATTATATATATAGCAGAGACTACAAAATGCCAGAGTGCAAAATCACAAGCCTGATTATTTTCCTCAAATTTCGCGCAAATGTGATCTGCACACCCTGCCAAACAAGAAAAGGCCGGTCACAGGACCGGCCTTTTCTTTATTGTTCTCTGCCACATTAATGGTGAGCAGATTGTACTTCTGCCTTCAGCTCTTCTTCTGTCGGAACCGAAACCAGAGGTTTAACAGTCTTCGCAGAAATCAGAGTGTAGAACATTGGCACCACAAACAATGTGAACACTGTACCCACAACCAGACCGGTAAAGATCACCAGCCCCATCGCCTGACGGGCAGCAGCACCAGCACCGGATGCCATCATCAGAGGTACAACACCGAGCGCCATAGCAGCAGTTGTCATCAGGATCGGACGCAGACGGGTTTTA
>NZ_JAAPBB010000203.1:0-458 GCF_019730395.1 Ochrobactrum sp. SFR4
GAAATCGCCGATCCAGAGCGCGTAAATGCCCTTGAAGTCGCTCAAAGAGCGATAGAAAAATTCCGGCCGGCACAGGCTCCCCATGTCACTTCATGGGATGGAATCTATATGGCGACGACTGAAGCCGGCGAAGGCTATCATGGCCGTTTCACCGGCGCAGCCGGACCGAATTTCATGATGCAGCGCTATGATGGCTCGATCATCGTTGGCAATGTCATCGATCTGCCTGAACACCGTCCGCAATCAGGCGACGAAATAACCTTTATTGCGTCCGGGCTCAGTCAACAGGTGCAGAACCTAAGCCCATTGATCAGCGCAGTGCAGGATTGGCCTCAAAGCGTCTCGCAGACCGTGGCTGAAAGGATCGAGACGCTGCCAGAAGTCCGAACCTTCAGAGCAGACCTTGCAAAAGCCGTCGCCGCAGTCTGGCAAGATCCGCAAGCCGTGCTGGCCGAGCT
>NZ_JAAPBB010000021.1:0-31572 GCF_019730395.1 Ochrobactrum sp. SFR4
CCGCCAAAATTAATTGGCGGCGTTTTTGTCATTTATGATTCCCGTGAAACATTTTATGCGCTCAGCAAAGCTTCCACAGCAGCGCCAATAGCCAGAATTTTACGAGTCGCAGCAGAACTGTCCAAAAAACCGCTTTTACAGTAATGAGGGATCGTAACTTTATATACATAGCCCACACTCAGTGAGACAAAGCCCGTTATGACTCTTCGCCCTATCATTGCCTATCCGGATTCGCGTCTGCGCGAGATTGCTGAACCTGTCGCGCAATTTGATGCGTCTTTGCGTGAACTCGCCAATGATCTGCTGGAAACAATGCGCGCAGCTCCGGGGATTGGAATCACTGCATCTCATATCGGCGTAGCGAAACGCATTACAGTTCTGGAGCTTTCGCCCGATGCAGGCGTGAAAATCTACATCAATCCCGAAATCATCTGGGCCTCTAAAGAAATAATCCGTCATCAGGAAGGCAGTGTTTCTATGCCGGGCGTTGCGGATGAAGTTGAACGCCACGCTGCCGTGCATGTCCGCTATCAGGATCTGGACGGCAAAGAACATATAGAAGAGTCGGAAGGCTTACTTGCCGTATGCCATCAACACGAGATTGACCAAATGAACGGTATTTTTTGGATTCAACGTCTGTCGCGACTGAAACGGGATCGCCTGATTAAGCGCTTTGAAAAATTGCAGCGCCGCTAAATATATATACTATTATATAAAGTCGCCTCCCGAAGATCACTTCGGGAGGCGTATTCATTTTAATTATGCAGACCCGGTGCTTCCTGCCCCGTGCTTTCCACATATTCTGTATAGCCGCCACCATATTGATGAATACCATCCGGCGTCAGTTCCAGAACGCGATTTGAAAGCGCTGACAGGAAATGTCTGTCATGCGAAACAAACAGCATTGTGCCTTCATAGGCAGCCAGTGCTTTAATCAGCATTTCTTTGGTATCGAGATCAAGGTGGTTGGTTGGCTCGTCCAGAACAAGGAAGTTCGGCGGATCAAATAACATCGCCGCCATAACCAGACGTGCCTTTTCACCACCGGAAAGCACACGGCATTTCTTTTCGATATCGTCACCGGAAAAACCGAAGCAACCGGCAAGAGCCCGCAGAGGTGCCTGCCCTGCTTTTGGAAAACGCTGTTCCAACCATTCCAGAATAGTGCTGTCGCCTTCCAGAATATCCATAGCATGCTGAGCGAAGTAACCGAGCTTTACGCTGGCACCGAGCGTTACAATACCATTATCGGCCTCTGTTGTACCGGTGACCAGCTTAAGCAAAGTCGATTTTCCTGCGCCATTCACACCCATAATGCACCAGCGCTCACGACGACGGATCATAAAATCCAGCCCGTCATAGATTGTGCGGCTGCCATAGGCTTTATGGACACCTTTGAGATTGACCACATCTTCACCGGAGCGCGGCGGCGTTGCAAATTCGAAAGCCACAGTCTGACGACGACGCGGCGGTTCTACGCGGTCAATCTTTTCCAGTTTTTTCACGCGACTCTGCACCTGTGAGGCATGGGACGCCCGTGCTTTGAAGCGTTCAATAAATTTGATTTCTTTGGCAAGCATTGCCTGCTGGCGCTCGAACTGTGCCTGCTGATGTTTTTCATTCAGGGCACGCTGGCCTTCGTAGAAAACATAGTCGCCGGAATAGGTCGTGAGATTACCGCCGTCGATTTCAATAATCTTGGAGACAATGCGGTTCATGAATTCACGGTCATGCGACGTCATCAGCAAAGCGCCGTCATAAGTCTTCAGGAAATTCTCAAGCCAGATCAGGCTTTCAAGATCAAGATGGTTGGACGGCTCATCAAGCAGCATCACATCAGGGCGCATCAGCAGAATACGCGCCAAGGCCACGCGCATTTTCCAGCCGCCGGACAATTTACCGACATCGCCGTCCATCATCTCCTGAGAAAAACTCAAACCTGCAAGCACTTCACGCGCACGACCATCCAGTCCGTAACCGTCGAGTTCCTCATAGCGCGCCTGCACTTCACCATAGCGCTCAATGATCGCATCCATCTCGTCCATACGATCCGGATCGCACATTGCAGCTTCAAGTTCACGCAACTCTGCAGCTACGATGCTGACAGGGCCAGCACCATCCATGACTTCCGCAACGGCCGTACGCCCGCCCATTTCACCGACATTCTGATCAAAATAGCCGATCGTCACGCCTTTCTCGACCGTAACCTGTCCCTCATCCGGCTGTTCTTCGCCGGTAATCATACGAAACAGAGTGGTTTTACCGGCACCATTCGGCCCGACGAGACCGATTTTCTCGCCACGGTTCAAAGCAGCAGATGCTTCGATAAACAGAATGCGATGGCTGTTGGACTTACTGATATTGTCAATGCGGATCATGAAACAGGAGGCCTTGTGATTATGCGCCCTCCTATGCCACGCCTTAAGCGCGCTGTCACCTCATGCAAATACAAGTGCGGTGCTGTTTTACCGGATCGTCCGCAGAGCCATCTGTAAAATAAACCGGATCGCCAGTAGAGCCGGCACCAGAATAGCGGCAAACCAACCACCGATTTCCAACGCCCAGAACCAGAGCTGATGACCTTCTATACGAGTGAGAGTTCCGTCATCGTCAAAATACGGATCGAGTGAGAGTATCCATAAAGCGAGCACATAAGCAAAAATCTGCCCGACCAGCACAACGAGGGTAATCGGTCGTATTTTCACAACAGACCGGAAACGCAGCACATCAGCAAGTCCGCAGAGACATGCTGCCAATAATGTCACCGGAAATATAAAAAGCATAATCATTAGAGAATACCGCGTGAGTGCAGAGCAACGCAGCCATGCCATGCATTATCCTCTGGAACAAGACTAGAGCGTGTCGCGTTTAACCTCGCCCATGATGCTCGCTCTTGGATCCTTCTAATTGTCGCATGCTCGCGGACGCACCATGATCCCATTTTGCTGCGACGTGCTTTAGTCATTCCCGCCTAAAAATAAACAACCGCCCGCTTGTTTCAGACAAGCGGGCGGTTTGGTTCTTTCAAATCATTTCAGATCAGAATTTGATTCCAAGTTTGGCATTCACAGAATTACTCTGAAAGCCTGACCCGAACTGACCGCGATAGCTGATACCGAATGTTGCCTGCTCACTGGCCTTAATATCAAAACCAGCCTGAACCAGCGCTGTATCCTCTGCCACAGGAATACCGGAAATATCGAAAGCAGAACCCGTTGCAAAAGATGCACGGCTGGCCGGATCTGTATCGGCAAATGCATGCTGCCAGCCCAACATACCATTCAACTCAGTTTTGACATTGCCAAACATCATCTCTGTTGCTCCGCGAATACCAAGCGTTGTGAACACGGTGCTCATTCTGTCGCCGTCAACGGTCAAGGCAGCCTGCCCGCCTGTTTCGGTAAAACTATCCGTCTTCACAGAAACATAGGACAGATTGGCGAAAGGTTCGAAGACCGCATTACCGGTTTGCAATTTATGGCTGAGTTCACCGAAGGCCTGTACCGTGCCTGCATTATAATCCGCGGTGAGTTTATCCGAGAAATCAGCGAACCGGATCGAGCGGCTGGTATCCACCGAGTGCCAGCTATAGGCCAGACCGGCGCTCAGAGCAGTATTGCCCCATTGCGTACCGCCGTAAATGCCGAGATGATAATTATCGCTCTCCCCGGATGAAGCACGGCCATCAACATCAAAACTGGTGCGGCTGTAACCGGCCAATGCACCAAGGCGTGCATTTGCAGAAACCTCCGCATCATAGCCGGCAAAGATACCGCCGGTTGTCTGGCTGAGTTTTGCGGCATTGCCGTCTGAAGAATTCTCAGCCCATGTACCCAAGCTCTGCACCCACAAAGCAGCAGGCGCATCTTTGGCTGAGACAACCTGTGCGTCTTTTTGGGCATTGGTATCGCCGAAGGCAGACCGGAGACGATCCTGTGCCGTATTACGCAGATCGCTGCTTGTATTCATCAGAGCCGTTTTAGCGGACGCATGAATTTCACCTGTCAGCATATCAAAGGCAGCTAAAGCCTGCTCTTTGCTTTCCAGCCCGACCACTGCATCATAAACAGCATTACCACTCGCCAGAGACTCAACAGAAATTGCGACGGCACGTTGATTATCCGTCTCACCAATATCGTTAAATGCCACCTGATTGCGAAGCACATCCAGATAGACCGCTTTCGGATCGTAAATCAGCCCGAGATCAATGAACGGCATATTCTGGCTCAGACTAGCAAAAGTACCATTCACACCGCCATCCGCTGTAAGAATAGTATAGCGGCTCCCCGGCATATAGGAACCGCCCGCCTTGTCGACATAAACACGGGCACCATCAATCATTGCCGCACCGGAAACCTGAACCAGATCAGAGGTACCATCCGTGTTGATTTCCGCGTGATACAGCGAGCCGGCGTCCATCACCAAATCGCCGGATGTTTTGAGCGTACCAATAGAATTGCCGGGCCTCAGAACAGCATCCGCCGCAATATGAATACCTCCGAGTGTTCCTGAACCGGCAAGAAATGCGCCATTACTGACTTTGATAATACCATTTACCGATGCATCACTATGATCGGCATCACCAACGATCAAACCACCGCCATTGACTGTGGTCGTTCCCTGATAGCTGTTTTTACCATTCAGCACCAAAATACCGGTACCGTTTTTAGTCAGATCACCATTGCCGTCAATGATTCCGTCAAAGCGGGTATTCAGCGTCTGATTAATTTCCAGCGCAGCAGAATTCAAATCCAGACTGCCGCCTTTACCGGACAGGGAAGATGCCTTCAGATCATGACCATTGAGATCAAGCTTACCGCCATTCACAACAAGCGTTGTGTTATCAACCAGCGCACCGGCAACACCTGCTTTCAGAGTTCCCTGCTCTAAAAATGTACCGCCCTGATGGCTATTTGCCTGCCCCAAAACAAGGGTGCCTTCACCCTGCTTAACGAGGCCACCGCTGCCGCTAATCTCCTGTTTCACCAGCACTTCATTTTGCCCATCAGCCACATCAATGCGTCCGGCACCATTCAGAATAAGTTTGCGATCCAGCGCTTTCATAGCCTGACCGGCAATTTTCAATCCGCCATCAGCCAGATAAAGATCGGCTTTTGCGCTGCCTAAGGCAGCATCTTCATCGACAATGACCGTACCGCCATCCGTCACCAGCGTCTGGCCGATAAATTCATGATTATCGATACAATAATCTTTCACAGCCTGCGCAAAACGTGCATCCGTTGTCTGACAATTGAGCAGTGTCTGTTTTTCTTCCTGCGTCAGATTCTTAAGAATCGGCTTCCCGTTTTCGTCTGCAACCTGACCAAGGTAAACATCATTCCGGTTATTGTTGCGTGTCAGGAAAAATTCTTTGCCTTTGGCTTCAAAACCGGATGCACCGGCTCCCCAAACCAGACGGGTTTTCACAACATCACCGTCTTTATAGTTCTCAAGTTTAGGTCCGACCCAGCGCAACTCTTGTGCAACCGGATCATGGTCCGACAGTGAATTACCATTTGGCAACAATGCCGGTTTGGAAAGTGTGCCGGACCATTGACCGTTATCAACAATCTCAACCCATTTCGCGAAAGGACGGGAAACCAGAATATGATCAATATTCACACGATCCCAGCTCGGCCATGTATTGGTAGATTCTTCGCCGTCACTGGTCCAGGTCGCACGTTCATCACCGACTTCGCTCGGCTTAAACTGTTCACGGTTCCGCTCAAGCTGAATCAACTGATGTTGCTGTTTCAGAATATTCATTGTCACCGGAAGATTATTGTCTACCGGATATGCCTCTCCGACAAAACCAATATCCTTGCCAGCCTTATAGGCGACCTCCAAGGCAGTGCCCCATGACACCCATGACAAGTCATCAATATTTTTGTCCGGATAATGAGCCTGAATAATCGGACGCCATTTGGATTCATCTGCGCGTGCCAGATATTCTGCGGAGAGCGTTTTATAAAAGGCACTCGTGGCACTTTTCATCAGACGCAGTTGCGCATCCACGCTCAGCAGACCGCGCTCGGAAATATCACCGGCATTCAGATCACCGAGCAATATTGTTGGCATCAAGGTTGATTGTGCCAGCTTGTTGGCATCTTTTGCCTGAGTAATACGGCCAGATGAAGTATCCGCGTAATTGAAATGGCGACCCGCAATAACCGTATCAGGGAAGCCATTACCCGGTTTCATAACAACCGTATTCGCTGCCAGATATTCTGCCTCACCGCCGGTGAAAACCATCCCGTCGCCCTCACGGGAGCCATGATCTTTGATTTTTTCAAATGCACCCAGCTTGTCTGATTTTTCATTCAGCAAATCCAGGGTGTTTTTCACATGAGCTTTAACAACCGTCGTATCGCCGAATGGCCTGCCGCTATTGTTGTAAAGTTCCGGCATAACCAGCACATCAGGCGCCACCCCCCGCAGCAAATCCTGCATGGTCTTGTTATAAATCAGCTGACCATTCTTCTTTGCTTCAGCATCCCACATCTTGGAATTAACGCCGTTATTCCAGATATTAAAAGCCATTACTGTCAGCGAAAAACTTTGCGCTTTTGCCGGTTCTGCCTGTGCATTTGTCCCCAGTGCAGCCAGCAAAAATACACTCGCTACCCCGGCCCCTAATTTATGCTTATGCCCTGCGACCGACCGCTGCTGTTTCATCATATCACCCCGATAGTAAGATCTGAGACACAAAATGTCATTTTCATTACATTAGATGAGTCATATGTCAGTTTTTATACAATTCGGATGATTGTCAAAAAATCATTTTCTTGACGCATTATTTTTTTTGTCCGACATACATAGAGTACAGGGGGCGCTATGCGATTTGACAATTCGGCATCAACCGGCGGCAATAAAAAAGACAATCGTCAGGCGTTTCTGCTGCAATATATCGAGCAAAACCACTATATTTCGCTCGAAGAGATCGCGCATCTCTGCTCGGTAACAATGCAGACCGCACGGCGTGATATCATGGCGCTGGAAACCACAGGCAAGGTTCGCCGTATTCATGGCGGCGCAACGATTGCAGCTCCGATGGATGCCGGAACCTATCGTCAGAGGCGTCTGGATCAGGCCGCAGAAAAACAGGCTATTGCTGCCTTTGTAGCCGATTACATTCCCGACAATACAACGATTTTCATTGATACAGGTACAACCTGTGAAGCCGTTGCCGGCGCTTTGATTAAAAACAGACAGGGCTTGCGTATTGTCACCTATAGTCTGCGCGTTGCATCACTCATCAGCGAGAATTCCGATTTCGCGCTGGCTATTCCGGGTGGCTTTGTACGCGCAGTAGATGGCGGTATCTTTCAGGAAGACACGCCCGATTTCATCAATCGTTTCAAATTCGACTATGCGGTGATTTCTGTCAGCGGTATCGATGATGACGGCGACCTGTGTGACGATGACCGCACTGAAGTTGCAGCAGTGTCCAAGGCACTCGGCCAATCCAGACACAAATTACTGGCCGTTGACAGCAGCAAATTCGGCAAACGCGCACTTGTGAAACTCGGTGCGCTGAATATTGTTGATGCTATGATTACCGATAAGGCACCGGCACCACATATTCTTGCGAAAATACAGCAGCATAATCTTCAGTTGCATCTGTGCGAGGTCGCTGACCGGCAAAGCTGAGCATGCCGGCCGCAATTCAATAACCGCTGATTATTCAGAAATCAGACCAATTTCCTGCGCATTGAAAACAGAGCTGAAAATTTCATTCCGTCCGGCGCGTTTACTCAGATAAAGCTGACGATCAGCATGTGCCATCCATTGGGATGCAGACATTTCCGGCAAACAACACGCCGAGGCAACGCCGATACTGACAGTAACACAAGGGGCAACCGTAGATCCCGGATGCGGAATTCTTAACGAACTGACCTGTTCCTGTATTTCTCTGGCCACCTGTACCGCCGCGTCGTGATCCCGCCCCGGCAAGACGCAGACAAACTCCTCACCGCCATAACGCGCCGCCACATCTGTCGCCAGATGCACTGCGCGCGTGAGAGCCGCCGCAACCATCGCCAGACAACGGTCACCGGCCGGATGACCGAATGTATCATTGAACAGTTTGAAGAAGTCGATATCAACCATGATAACCGACAGCCAGTCACCTGTACGTGCCAGTTTCGTAGTTTCTGCCGCCAGTGTCTGCTCCAGATGACGGCGGTTACTTAAACCTGTCAAAGCATCTGTGACAGCCATTTGCGCCAGCTGATCACGCAAACGTTTCAGCTCAACGTGATTGGCCACGCGCGCCAGCAAAATGACCGGCTGAATAGGCTTGGTCACATAGTCAATTGCACCGGCAGATAAACCGCGCACTTCCGCATCCTGATCATTCAGGCCGGTTGTAAAAATCACAGGAATATCCGCAAGCATGCGATCTTTTTTCAGACGCTGGCAAACTTCATACCCGTCAATTCCCGGCATCAGTACATCGAGCAGAATAAGGTCCGGTAACACCGTCTGTGCAACTTTTAATGCTTCCTCGCCTGAAGTCGCAAAACATACTTCATAATCGTCCTCGAGTACTGCACTCATAATCTCAATATTTGAGATTTCATCATCCACAATAAGGATGACTGCACGGTCTGTCATAATTACTCTCCGATACGCTCAGTGCCCGGTGAAGCTTGCAAAACATCAGCAAATTCCACATCCAGCAATGTGAGAGCACGATTATAGTCAAGATTGTCGAGAGCGATCTTCACCGGATGAACCTGCATCGTGTCAGGTGTCATACCGAGTGTAATCGCCAACTTTTCAAAACTGCTGCGTGCCTTCAGACTTCTGCGCTCCAGAAGCCCGCGGAAAACCAGAATCTCCGCCTGAATATTGACCGGATCAGCTTGTCCTGCCGGAACCGGCTTATTATCATCTTCTGTTGTAGTTACAAGACTCTTAGCTGCTTTTATTGCCGGTTTCAGCACCTGTTCCAATTCAGCAATCAATATATTCGCCGCAACCACATCGCCTTGTGCCAAAGCAGCTTCAGTCTTGGCAGACTGCTCATAAACTTCTGCAAGTTCCAGCGATCCCGCCACACCTTTCAGCGTATGGGCACTGCGCCGTGCATCATCCAAGGCACCGCGGCCGATCAGCTCGTTGAGCTCTTCCGGCGTTGCAGCAAATCTCTGCCCGAAATCGATAATCAGCTTACGTAGTAACGACGTCTTACCATTCATGCGTGCCAGCGCCTTGGTAAGATCGAACGGTGGCAGGCTTTCCGGAAGATCACTTACAGGCTTCATTGCGACCGGTGCGGGATCTGCAGCCGGATGTGAAACTTCCTTACTGCGCGGCTTCAGCCACCGGTCAAGTGTACGTACCAGTAGAAACGGATCAACCGGTTTGGCCACATGATCATCCATACCGGCAGCAAAACATTTCTGCCGTTCTTCTTCATAGGCGTGGGCGGTCATGGCAATAATCGGCAATTGCTCTGCAGTCCATTTCTTGCGGATCTGCAACGTCGCTTCAATACCGTCCATTTCCGGCATCTGAATATCCATCAAAATGCCGTCATAAGGCAGCGTATCCTTAAGAACGAGATCACAGGCAATACGGCCGTTTTCAGCAACATCGACCACCAATCCGGCATCCTGCAGCAGTTCAACAGCGATCTCACGGTTAATCATACTGTCCTCAGCCAGCAGAACTTTCAGGCCGCGCAAATGTTCGGCCACCATCGGAATAGCCTGTCCGATTTCCGCATGCGGTGCATCTGCCGCTGTTTCACGGACAAACAAGCCGGTAATCGTATCAAGAAGCACATTCGGGACAATCGGCTTGGTCAGGAAGGCCGCAATACCGGAACGCTCGGTTTCAGCGCGGAAATCCTCATTACCATAAGCAGTCACCATCACCACATAGGGCAGCGGGGAAAGATTTTCGTTACGATGAAGCGCCTGTACTGTTTGCAGACCGTCCATGCCGGGCATTTTCCAGTCCAGAACCACCAGATCATAAGGTTGTCCGGCTTTGCACGCACTTTCAAGCGCGCCCAGAACTTCCTCACCGGATGCGACAAGATCAATATTCAGGCCCCATGCATTAAAGACATCATGGAAAATCTCGCGCGAAGCCGGATTATCGTCAGCCACAAGCACACGCAGACCCGCAATCTCTGCCGAAGCGATGCGCTCCGGCTCAGTCTGCATTTCACCAATGGCCATATTGACGGTAAAGGTAAAAGTACTGCCCACTCCCGGTATGCTTTCCACGCCGATTGTGCCGCCCATCTGTTCAACAATTTGCTTGCTGATAACAAGCCCAAGTCCGGTTCCGCCAAAGCGGCGTGTCATAGAACTGTCGGCCTGCGTGAAAGAATTAAACAGCAAAGCCTGCTGTTCCGGTGCCATGCCGATACCCTGATCACGAACCGATATCCGCAGTTTAACACCCGCATCCTGCTGCTCTTCAGCATCAACCGCGACTGTAACAGCTCCTTTTTCGCTGAACTTCACCGCATTGCTGACGAGATTGAGCAGCACCTGATTCAGGCGCAATTCATCGCCGACCAGAACTGCAGGCACATTATTCTGAATAACAGTCTCAATGCTGACACCCTTATTCTCCGCATTAATTGCTGCCAGATTAAGTTGACTCTGCAATGAAGAGCGTAAATTGAACGGACGTGTTTCGAGAGAAAGCTTACCTGCCTCATTCTTGGAAAAATCGAGAATATCATTGATCAGCCGCAGCAGAGCCGTGCTCGCATTACTGATTTTCGACACATATTCTTTTTGGCGCAAATCCAGATCTGTACGCAGCACCAGATGACAAAAACCAAGAATGGCATTCATCGGCGTACGGATTTCATGGCTCATATTGGCAAGGAACATGCTCTTCGATTTGCTTGCAGCTTCCGCCTCAAGAGTGCGTTGTTCCAGCGCCGCATTTTTGGCAATGATTTCATCGCGCATAGCATTAATGCGATTAAAACAATCGACAAGCATATCGCCGAACCACACCAGAACCGCAGCCTGAAACGCAACAATCACTGCATGAAGCAGAACACGCTTGATATCCCCGCCCTCAGGAAACACCGCCGCAGGCATCAGATAATCCAGCGTTAAATGATGCAGAGCCACAGCAGAGGCAGCAAAAAGTACAGCCCTCCGGTCACACCACGCCACAGTCAGCGCCAGCATAGCAAAGAAATACATATGCATGTCCATTTGCCAAAGCTGACCGCTCATAAAATACAGCAGCAATGCCGGTTGCCCCATAAGGGCAACACCGGAAATATAGCGCGTTACCGGAGCAATACCCGAACGCAGCCATGATAAATGATAGGCTCCGGCCAGTACCACACCTGCCAAGGCCGCGCCGACCGGCGAATGACCGGTAACATAAGCAACCAGCGCCAGTAGCGGGACATGCAGCCAGAATAAAATCACCAAAAACCGGCCAAACCGGCTGCGAAGGTCGTCAAGTTCTAGGATCATGCGGCTGTCGTCCGTTCCTGAATGGCATAACAACCACCAGGCAGCAGTGGTTCAAAAACCAACCACTCACCGGCACTGTAAAGCCTGTTTGGGAAATCTTTATTTTCGGAATAAACTGTAATCAGGCTGGATGAAGCATTGATAGAAATAATCGCGCCGTCAGCTGCCTGAATGGAACTGATAACAGAGGTCAGTGTACGCCACGGGGCAACCATAACGATATATTGGTCATCTTTGCCCGTCGGCTTGAGAAAAGCCACGGCAATACCGCCAAGCAACAGAACCAGCAATGCAATCGCTGGCATAAGATCGCGGATATGAAATCGCCGATCACCGGCCTGCCCGTTCATGACATTATTCCTGCTTCAAATATTACTGATATTAGCAGGATTAATATCGTTTTCCGGTAAATACCGCCTTAAGATTTTATGAACGTCACAACAAGACAAGCCACCACATGCTCAAATCAGGCATGAAGACAGAAACAATCAGCGTCGCAACACTATTCCGCCTCTGATACCAGTCGGCTTGCCTTGTGCAATCACGGCCTGTCCGTTGACAAAAACATGGTTGATACCGGAAGGCATTTGCGTGGAGTTTTCAAAAGTCGCGTGATCGGTGATTGCATCTTCAAACAGCACCAGATCAGCAGCCATTGCAGGACGTAACAGGCCGCGGTCATGCAGAGAAAAACGCTGCGCAGCAACAGACGTCATCCGGCGCACTGCATCTTCAAGCGGAAACCATTTTTTCTCCCGCCGCAAAGGACCGGCAATACGCGGGAACGTACCAAAAGCACGCGGATGCGGCTTGGATCCGGGGCGCGGTAAGCCGTCAGACCCCGCCATAAACAACCGGTTGCAACAAGCTGCATGAAGGTCACTTTCATCAAGCTGAAACAGGATAATTCCTGTCTGCCCGTCATCCTCTTCAACAAAACGCACCAGCAGATCGAAAGGCGTGGTGCCAAGTGTAAAGGCAGCTTCACGCATGGTCTGCCCTTCCAGATGTTTCAGCGCCTCAATGCCGATTGCTGAAAGCCGCACATTCTCCCAGCCAATCAGCGAAATTTTGCTCTGACCGTGATAATTATCCCCGCCATGTTCCACCCAATGCGCCAGTTTCTGCCGCCATGCTGTATCCTGCAGGCGCGCTTTCAAAGCCGGCAAACCACCATCCATCACCGCTGCCGGTAACAGCTGTAATATCCATGTACTACCTGCCGGATAGGGATACATATCAAAGCTGATATCCACACCGTCAGACCGCAGACTTTCCAGATAGTCGATCACCGCCGGTACATTGCCCCAGTTCGGCCGTCCCGCCGACTGCAGATGTGATAACAACCCTGCGGCACCGGACAGGCGCACAGCCTCACCGAACTCTTCAGTCGCCTGCATCAGCCCTGCTTCATAGGAACGGATATGCGCAGCAAGCACCCCGCCGAAACCGGCGACAACTTTTCCAAGCGCCACCAGTTCTTCAATCTCAGCAAAAGCACTTGGCGGGTAAACCAGCCCCAGAGACAGACCTGCCGCCCCCTGCGCCATTTGCACTTCGAGTAACCGGCACATCGCTGCAAGCTCGTTCTCTGTTGCGGGTCGTCTGTCATGCCCCATTACTGCCAGCCGCAAAGCCGCATGGCCGACAAGCGAGATCAGATTGAGGGCAATCCCCTCTCCTTCCAGCGCCTGATAATATCCCGAGAAATCATCAAAAATCTCATCAGATCGCGTTTCCCCGAGAAGACCGGAGAAATGCTGACGCAGATATTCGCGGGACTGTTCTGCTGCCGGATAGAGCGAGAAAGAGCAATTGCCGACCACAATACTGGTCACCCCTTGCATGGCCTTTTCCGGCCTGTCCCGTTCGCGCAAAAAGATCAGATCATCATGACAATGGGCATCGATAAATCCGGGGCTGAGATAACGCTCATCCGCGTCAATAATCTGCACATCGCTATTTGCTTTCAGACCTCTGCCGATTTGCCGGATCAGTCCGTCATTCAACAAAACATCGCCGCGATACCAAGGCGCGCCGGTGCCATCAATGATACGGGCATTGCGAATGAGCGTTTGTGTCATATCCGGCTCCGGCACTTCATTGAGCATTAAAGGGCAGCAACTGCTGTCATTTCAACCCGCAGATCAGGATCAGCAAGGCGCGCTTCCACACAGGCACGAGCCGGCGGATTTTCCGGATCGATCCATGCATCATAGACCGAATTCATCGCATCAAAATCAACAATTGCCGGAAGAAACACATTCACGGCCAGCAATTTGGAACGGTCGGTTCCCGCCTGCTGCAAAAGCTGGTCAATCTTCCCCAAAACATCACGGGTCTGCTCTTCAATGGAAGCCTTGCGGTTTTCAGCCACCTGACCGGCAATATGCACCATGCCGCCATAGCTCACGGCCTGACTCATCCGGCTGCCTTTTTGATAACGCATAATCATACCCGTATTTCCTTCTGTCATCGTCACTTCTGATTGTAAACTTCTGCTTGCCTGTATGTTAAAATCCAATATAACAGACATAATAACATTATAGCGCTCATCGGAGGCAGCATGTCAGACAACACCGCAACCGCTCCGGTCACGCCCAAAGAAGACAGCAGCAAACGTGCGCGCGGTCTGGATCGTGCCTTTGAGATACTGGATTTTCTGCGCAACAAACGTGAGCCGCTGAAACCCAATGAAATTGCTGCGCAGATCGGCGCTCCGCGTTCCTCGGTTTACGAGCTGGTCAACCTGTTGCTGCGCAATGGTATTCTCGAATTTACCGGCGGCGACGGTCGTGTGTTTCTCGGACGCAAACTCTATTTCCTCGGCGCGGCCTATGAAGATCATTTTGACTTCATGCGCGCCTGCGATGCCGCGCTGGAACGTATTGCCGAACAGACCCGTGAAACAGCGCAATATTGCGTGCTCGACGGCAATAAATATACCGTTGCCCGTATGAAAGAAGGCGTGCGCCCGTTCCGTATTTCCTCGGATGTCGGCCATTCCGTGCCTATTCCGTGGACAGCTTCCGGTCGCCTTCTGGTCGCCCATCTCAGCGATGAAGAAATTACCAGTTTCATTCCCCCTGCCGATTTCCAAATGCCCAATGGTAGCTGGCTTGATCCGGCAGAATTTATTGCGCAGGTGCGTGAAGCCGACAGAACCGGTCAATTTACCTTCAACAGCACGGTCGATAATTTCACTCACTGTTTTGCTGTGCCTATGCGTGATGCGCAAGGTATTACCACCGCTACACTGTGCCTTGTCGCTCCCCGCGATGACGGGTTGAAGAACCATGCTTTCTATCTGCATTGCCTCAAGCAAGCAGCGCAGGCGCTCAGCGGCAAACGCTGACAGGAAGAAGCACATTTGTTTCACCGGACGTATCATTGGAATATGAAATGCCCTTCTGATACTTCGCGCACCTGCCGCTCGACCGGTACATAATCCGGTGCACGAACAGGGCTGTGCAATTCATCAGCAATCTGCCCGCGCCGCATACCGCGTCGTGCGGGATCCGGCACCGGAACGGCAGCCATCAGCTTTTTCGTATAAGGATGCTGCGGGTTTTCAAACACCGCTGCACGCGGCCCGATCTCAACAATCTCGCCCAGATACATCACCGCAACGCGGTGGCTGAGACGTTCCACCACCGCCATATCGTGCGAGATAAACAGAAAAGACAGGTTGAGACTGGATTGCAGATCAAGCATCAGATTGATGACCTGCGCCTTGATAGACACATCGAGCGCGGAAACAGACTCATCGGCAACGATAAGTTTCGGATCAAGCGCCAAAGCACGGGCAATACAAATACGCTGACGCTGCCCGCCGGAAAATTCATGCGGAAAGCGAGACGCCATATCCGCTTTCAACCCCACACGCTCCAGAAGATCGGACACACGCTCCCGCGCCTGTTGTTTTGTACCGAGCTTGTGCTCCAGAAACGGCTCCGCAATCGACGCCCCTACCCGCATACGCGGATTGAGACTGGCATAGGGATCCTGAAAAATCATCTGCATGGTACGGCGCAGACCTTGCAGCTCATGCCCTGCCATCGCCATCACATCCTGCCCGTTGACCATAACGGAACCGCTTTGCGGCTCTATCAGTCGCATGATTGAGCGGCCGGTCGTCGATTTACCGCAACCGGACTCGCCCACCAGTGACAGCGTCTCCCCCGGCTGCAACGAGAAAGAAACATTCTCCACCGCATGAACACGCCCTGCCAGTTTCCCGAATAGTCCGCTATGAATGGTAAAGCGTGTCGTCAGCCCTTTCACATCCAGAACCGGCGGCACGTCCTGCGCCACAGTATCAGCAGCTTCTACCGGCGGCAGTGCCGTGCCGGTTCGGATATCAACGACGGGAAAACGCAGCGGGCGCGCACGTCCGGTCATCGAACCAAGTGCAGGCACGGCCGAGAGCAAAGCCTGCGTATAAGGATGTTTTGCCTGATGGAAAATCTCAGCCGTATCGCCGGTTTCCACCGCATCACCATGATACATCACCACCGTGCGATCAGCGATTTCTGCAACCACGCCCATATCATGGGTGATGAACAGTACCGAAGTGCCTTCCTCCTCCTGCAGGGTTTTAATCAGGTCGAGAATCTGCCCCTGAATAGTCACATCCAGCGCTGTAGTCGGCTCGTCGGCAATCAGCAGTTTCGGGCGGGTGACCAGCGCCATAGCGATCATCACACGCTGGCGCATACCGCCGGAGAAACGATGCGGATATTCATTGAACCGGCTTGCGGCAGAAGGAATGCGTACTTTTTCCATCAGTCGCAGGGCTTCAGCCTTGGCCTCTGCCTTGCTCATATTGCGGTGGCATAGCAGGGCTTCACAAATCTGATCTCCCACCGTGTAAAGCGGGTTGAGCGACGTCATCGGCTCCTGAAAGATCATCGCGACATCATTGCCGCGTATTTTTTGCATTTCCTGCTCGGACAGTTGCAAGATATCTTTGCCGGCAAGCAGAATATTCCCTTCAATCCGGCTGGTATCCGGCTGCAACAATCGCATCACCGAAAGAGACGTTACACTTTTTCCGGAACCGGACTCCCCGACCAGCGCCACAGTTTCTCCTGCACCGACATCAAAGGAGATGTTTTTCACAACCGGTCGCCAGCCATCCTCACCGAGAAAAGACGTGGTGAGATTTTGCACGCGGAGCACAGGCTGTTTGTCTGATAAATGGCTCATCATGCCCTCACATATCTTTACGCAAACGCGGGTCGAGAAGATCGCGCAATCCGTCACCCACCATCTGCAAAGACAGCACGGCGAGAATGATGGCAAAACCCGGAAACAGCGTCATCCAGTCTGCCTGTCCGACATATTGGCGGCCGGAGGCAATCATCGTGCCCCATGTCGGAATTTCCGGACTGACACCAAGCCCCAGAAAGGACAAACCGGCCTCAGCAAGCATGGCCTGCGCAAACAGAAACGTCCCCTGCACCAGAATAGGCGACAGCAAATTGCGCAACACATGGCGGGTCATAATATGCGGCGTGGATATGCCCAGCGCACGCGATGCCTCGATATAAGGCAGTTCGCGGATAACGAGTGTTGAAGCACGCACCACACGCGCCAGTCTCGGTGCATAGACAATCGACAGCGCCACAATCACTGTTGTCAGCGAAGGCCCGAGTGCGGCCACCAGCGCAATCGCCAGCAGAATATCCGGAAAAGCCATCATCGCATCAATCAGACGCGCAATCGGCGTATCCAGCCGCTGGAAAAAACCGGCCAGCAAGCCTAGTGTGATACCAATCAGGCTTGCCAGCACCACCACGGCGGCACCGACTGCCAATGACAACTGCCCCGCATAAAGTGTGCGGGAAAATACATCACGACCAAATTCATCGGTACCGAAAAACCATGTGCCGTTCGGCGCGGTCAAACGATTGCTGATCGACAATTTACCCGGTGCATAGGGTGCAATTAGTGGTGCCAGAACGGCTAGCAACACGAAAACGATCAGGACGAACAGGCCGAATGCAACGGTGCGGCGACGCAACAGGCGACGGATAAACAACCATGTTTCTGAGGATTTTACACTGGAGCCGGTCATCAGTAACGTACCCTCGGATCGACGGCCAGATAAAGCATATCAATGGCAAAATTAATCAGAACATAGAGCGCGGCGATCACCAGCAACGCCCCCTGAATAACCGGATAATCACGGCGCATCACAGCCGAGACAACAAGATTGCCAACCCCCGGAAGGCCAAACACCGTCTCTGTGACCACAGCACCGGAAATCAGTACAGCTGCGGTCAGGCCGATCACTGTCAGAATCGGGATCAGCGCATTTTTAAACGCATGTTTCATCACCACGCGTCTGCCATTCAGCCCCTTGGCACGGGCTGTGCGCACATAATCATCGCCCAGCACATCCAGCATGGAGGCACGGGTAAAACGCATAATCAAAGCGGAGGACACAATGCCCAGCGCGAAAGACGGCAGCACCAGATGCATCATCCGCTCGCCGAAACTTGTATCCGGCCCGCCATAACCGGAGACCGGAAACAAGCCGTAGCGCACGGCAAATACCTGCATCAGCAGCAGGCCGAGCCAGAAGCTTGGAATACTGGCGGCAAACATCGCCAGCGCCGTTGCGGTCTGATCGAAAAATGAGCCACGTTTAACCGCGGCATAAATACCGACCGGCAACGCAATCGCACTGGCAATCAGAATGGAGAACAATGTGAGAAAGAAGGTCGGCTCTGCCCGTTCCGCCAAGGCATGAGCAACCGGCTGACCGAGGAAAATCGACTGGCCAAGATCACCGCGCAGCAATTGCAGCAGGTAATAGCCATATTGCACCGGCAATGAACGATCAAGACCAAGTTTAGCACGCAGTCCTTCAATATCAGCCTGTGTCGCTTCCGGCCCCAGCATGACGGCTGCAGGATCACCCGGTGTAACGCGGACGATCACAAAAACAATCGTCACAACCAGAAACATGACCACGATCATGCCGATCAGACGCTGTATGATATAGCGTAGCATTCAGTCTCCACCCAATTCGGGAATACCCAACATTTAAAGCCGCGCCGCCTCTCCTCCGAAGCTGGCGCGGCCTGTTTTATTTACTGTGTAACGGAAGCATTCCAGAAATAAGGCCATGGTGCAGGCGTCACACCATCCAGTTTCTTGGATTTGGCAGACAGATTGTTAAAGTTGCCGACCTTGATGAACGGCACTTCGTCAAACACAACTTTCTGCACATCTGCCCAGAGTGCCGCACGCTTCTGCGGATCAGCTTCCGCATTAAACGCATCCATCACTTTGGCGCGCGCCGGTGTATTCCACTTGCCCGGTGCACTGACAGAGAGCGGATCAATCAGAGCCGGTTCCGGCAGGAACGGACTATGGGTGATGTAAATATCCCAGAGTGCCGGATCAGCACGGCGCTGGGTGAGTGTTGCCCAGTCCACCACCTGCATATCGACAGTGAAACCGGCCAGTTTAAGATATTCAGCGGCAACCTGCGCCATTTTATAATGGAACTCATATTGGCGGCTGGTGAGAATACGCAGCGGCTCGCCATTATAATTGGCGGTTTTAAGCAGTGCCTTTGCTGCTTCCGCATCACCGACATTATAACTGCCCTCTGAACCGGCATCGGTACTCCAAATGAATTGGGACGGATAGAGCGATGGTTCAACACTGAAGAAATCCTTGCTGCCATAGGCGGCAGTCAGCATGTCCTCATTATTCAATGCTACCTGAACAGCTTTACGCAGATCACGGTTTGCAGCAATGCCTTTGGAAGTATTCATAATGAAAACCGGCCAGCCGAACGGCTTGAGCATCACCGCATCCGAAGACGCTGAGCCGGACACACGGTCAAAAGCCTCAACCGGCAGCGCATCCACATAACCATACTGGCCGGAAACCGCAGCCTCTACGCGGGTATTGGCATCCGGCACCGGCACAAAACGGATTTCATCGAGATTTTGCTGGCGGCCACCGGCATAACCGCTCGGCTCGCCTTCCTGCGATTTATACCCGTCATAACGCACCAGCTGAATATACTGATCCGGCTTGCGCTCTTTAAACTGATAAGGGCCGGTGCCGACAAATTCTGTCATCGGCTCAGCCTGTTTTTCTGCGGGCAAAACAATGGCTGCGGAATTATTAAACGCTAGCAGAGATGTCAGCGGTGCATAAGGCTGCTTCAGCGTGATTTTGATGCTGTAATCGTCAACCGGCTCAATGGCTTCAATCAAAGTTGCTGCCTGTTTGCCGCGCGAGGCTAAGGTTGTCCAGCGCTTGAGCGATGCCACAACATCTTCCGATGTCATGTCCGAACCATCGTGGAATTTAACGCCCTCACGCAGCTTAACCAGATAGGTTTTTCCGTCGGCAGAGATTTCCGGAAGGCTGGCAGCCAGAAGCGGCGCCGGTTTCCAGTCTTTATCGAAAGTATAAAGCGTCTCAAACATATGCTGACTGACAATGCCGACGAGATCAGCCGTTGAGACCATCGGGTCCAGTGTCGGCGGCTCACCAATAGTTGCCACATCCAGCACGCCGCCTTTTTGCTGCGCGAAAGCGGATGGTGTCAATGCGATTGTCGCGGCACCCAATAACAGTGCCAGTTTCATTGCCTGCATTTTCTGAACCCCCAATTGTTTGCCTGCATCAGGTGATGCAGCTCCTCCTCGGTATGATTTTTCATTTTGTCCAAAATAATGGACATTAGTCTATTTTACCGGATTGACGTATCTCAATACAGTATGCATAACTTGTCAAGGGGGCGACCAGCCTGACCGGTACGTTTTTTGACGTCTGAAAGGCAAGTCAACAGGGTCGCGGAATTTGTGAGGAAAAATGGAACCAAAACTTGCGGACCAATTGAACACACCGGCAATTGTCGTTGATCTGGATATTGCAGAAAAAAATATCCGTAATTTTCAGTCCTATGCGAACCAACATGGTTTCAAGGTGCGTCCTCACATCAAAACGCATAAATTACCGGCGCTGGCCTATGCCCAGCTTGCAGCAGGCGCAGACGGCATTACCTGCCAGAAAATCTCTGAAGCAGAAGCCATGCTCGACGGCTTGCAAAAACAATATGGTCTCTCCCCTGACCTGCTGATTACCTATAATATTTTAGGCAGCGAAAAACTTGACCGGCTCAAAGCGCTCGCGCACCGCACAAAACTGAATGTGGTTGCGGATAATCTGACTGTAATTAATGGTCTGTCCGAAGCTTTCGCCAATGAGGCACAGCCTTTAACCGTGCTGGTAGAGTGCAATACCGGTGCAGACCGCTGTGGTGTAGCAACACCTGAAGCAGCAGCAGAACTTGCCAAGGCCATTCATAACGCTGCAGGGCTGCATTTCGGCGGCCTGATGACCTATCCGCCTGCCAATGCCCATGCAGCCGTTGAAAACTTCATGGAACAGGCAAAACAACAAATCGAAGCATCCGGCATCACAGTTCCACTCATTACCTCCGGCGGCACGCCCTCAATGATGAGCGCGGCTGATGCACCTGTTGTTACAGAATACCGCCCCGGC
Source organism: Ochrobactrum sp. SFR4 (assembly GCF_019730395.1). Taxonomy (NCBI): domain Bacteria; kingdom Pseudomonadati; phylum Pseudomonadota; class Alphaproteobacteria; order Hyphomicrobiales; family Brucellaceae; genus Ochrobactrum; species Ochrobactrum sp. SFR4. The sequence goes on from NZ_JAAPBB010000021.1 coordinate 21,009, forward strand.
ACCTATATTTATAATGACCGCTCACTGGTTGAGCGCGGCGCTTGCACCTATGATGATTGTGCATTTTTTGTACTGGCAACTGTTGTGTCCGTGCCGTCTGACAACCGCGCGATTATTGATGCCGGCAGTAAAACGCTGACTTCTGACCTGTTCGGATTGAGCGGTTATGGCCATGTCCTCGGACGCGATGATATCCGCATCGATCAGTTGTCGGAAGAACACGGCCGTCTGGTCAGCGACAAGCCTATCAACCTCAAAGTCGGCGACAAAGTACGGATCATCCCGAACCATGTCTGCGTCGTTACCAATATGTTTGACAGCCTCTATATCCAGCGAAACGGCATGGTCACGGAGAACTGGCCGATTGCAGCCCGTGGCAAGCTGGTCTGAGGTTAATCATGAGCGGACAGTTTCTCGCCATCGGCGAGGCAATGATCGAGCTTGCTCCTGATGGCAACGGCTTGTTACGGCAAGGCTTTGCCGGAGACACCTTCAATGCCGCTTATTATGCCCGTGCGGCGCTGCCAGCAGACTGGCAGGTCAGCTATTTCACTCTGCTCGGGCAGGATGCAATGTCCGATGCCATGCTGGCATTCATGGCACAAAAACAGATCGGAACCGACTATATAGGCCGCCATGTATCGCGCATGCCCGGCCTCTATATGGTGCATCTCAACAATGGTGAGCGCAGTTTTTCCTATTGGCGGTCGCAATCCGCAGCTCGTTTGCTGGCAGAAAACAAAACTGCATTGCGGCAGGCCATTGAAGCTTCTGATATTGTTGTTTTCTCCGGCATCACGCTGGCAATCCTTGAGGGTGACGGGGCTGATAATCTGCTCAGCATTCTGCAAGAGCTCCGCGATACGAATAAGATTATCGCTTTCGACCCCAATATTCGTCCTCGCCTCTGGACAGATAAAGACCATATGCGCGCACAACTGATCCGTGGTGCCAAAGCCAGCAATCTGGTGCTGCCAAGTTTTGATGATGAGGTCGCCTGTTTCGGTGATTTGACGACAGCGGACACAATCAGCCGCTATCAAAGCTACGGTCTGAAGCGGATCATTGTCAAAAATGGTGCGGATGAAATTGAAGTTCTTTTTGACGGCCAGTCTTTTACAGTCAAAACAGCGCCCGTCGCACAGATTATCGATACAACCGGTGCAGGAGATAGTTTCAACGGCTCATTCTTAGGGCATTTTGCACAAACCGGCGATGCCGGAGCCGCCATTCGTTTTGCAGCACAAACCGCAGCAAAAACCATCCAGCACTATGGCGCTCTGGTGGACTAAACACAAAAGCCCGCCGGAATTTCCGACGGGCTTTCTTATAAAAAACCGCAGCAATCAGCGATAAACAATACCGCCGTCAGTCAGAATGGCCTGACCGGTAATATAATCGGAATCCGGCCCTGCGAGGAAAGAGACCAACGCTGCGACATCATCCGGTGTTTGCGCACGGCCAAGGGCAATACCTTCAACAAATTTCTTATAGGTCTCGCCCTTCGGCGCGCCGGTCAACTCTGAGAACCGCTCGTCAATTTCCACCCACATATCGGTACCGACAATGCCCGGACAATAGGCGTTCACGGTGATGCCCGCGCTGGCATATTCCTTCGCCGCAGCCTGTGTCAGCGCCCGCACCGCGAATTTGGTTGCGGAATAGACGCCAAGCATCGCAAAACCATCATGACCGGCAATAGACGACGCATTGATGATTTTACCCTTCTGGCCACGTTCCTTGAACTTCGCCGCAGCCGCCTGAATACCCCAAAGTACGCCGTCAATATTGATCTTAAATATCCGGTCCACTTCTTCCGGCGTCACTTCGGAAAGCGGCTTAACCTGCGCAATACCGGCATTGTTCACAATCACATCAAAACCGCCGAGTTCTTTCTCGGTATAATCAATGGCCGCGTAAATATCCTCTCGCTTGCTGACATCGGCAGCAAAAGTCGTTACCTTGCGCCCGAGCGCTTCAATCTCTTTGGCAACAGCTTCAAGCTTGTCTTCTTTCAGATCAACCAGTGTCAGATCAAAACCGTCTTTTGCCAGACGCAACGCAATGCCGCGACCAATACCCTGAGCAGCTCCGGTAACTAACGCAACCTTATTGGTAACAGTCATAATCATATCCCTTTCGTCTTGAGGATCGAAAATCTGCCGGTCAACATGCCTGCTATACACGGCCGCAATATGGCCTTTTGCAATGCATGACTGATACCGGATATGAGGACAGAATCGCAGATTTCTGCTTTAGTTCATTGATTACAATCAATTTTCCATTCAAATCAGAAAATACATCTCAAAGCATCATCGCTTACGACGCTTGTTGCTCTGCCAAATAATCTCTGAGAACAATTGCCTGATTATGGTCCGTATCTTTTGCTGAATAAAGCAACGTAACCACCCCTTCTGAACAATGCTGCAAAAGCAGTTTCACAGGTTCAGGATTATGCTGTAATTCCTCACGATAGCGCCCGCAGAATATCTGCCAGTTTTCCAGACTGCTTTCCTGATGATGGAACCATTGCCGCAGCTCCGTTGTCGGCGCTATCTCTTTGAGCCAGAGATCAAGTGCAGCGTGCTCTTTGCTCATACCGCGCGGCCAGATGCGGTCAATCAGCACTCTGAAACCATCATCCGGTGATACATCTTCGTAAATCCGTTTCACTGCGATTTTTAACATTGCCCGCACTCCTCCGGCATTGCCAAACATATTCAGTTTTACAAGATGATAAATGTCAGGTTTTTATAGTACAACTCCGGAACGGGTGTTATAGCAAAATCGGAACGGAAACAGGCAGAGTGAACAGTGCATTCAAAAGACCACACCGGACAAAGTGATAACAGACTTGCTGCTTTGGAGGTTTCATCCGTCAGCAGACATTTCGACACTACTGCCGCACTGCAGGATATTTCGCTGTCCGTTGCTTCCGGGGAAATCATCTGTCTTGTCGGCCATTCCGGCTGCGGGAAAACCACTCTGCTCAAGATTATTTCCGGTATTGATACGCCGGACAGCGGATCTGTTTTCATCAATAATCAGCCCATCGTCAGCGGCACGCATTTTATCGAACCGGAACAACGCCGCGTCGGCGTGGTCTTTCAGAACTATGCCCTGTTCCCGCATCTGACGGTCAAACAGAACGTCCTCTTCGGCTTGAGGAAAACACCGCGGACAACGGCCGCAGCTCGGGCTGATGAATTGCTGGCTCTGGTCGGATTATCCCATATGGCATCCCGTTATCCGCATATGCTCTCTGGCGGCGAACAACAGCGCGTGGCATTGGCGCGCGCCTTAGCTCCGACTCCGGACATTCTGTTGATGGATGAACCATTCTCCAACCTCGATCAGGGCTTACGCCAGAAAGTGCGTAGTGAAACCATTGCTCTGCTGCGCCAGTTGGGCACCACAGTTATTATCGTAACGCATGATGCCGAAGAGGCTTTATCTGCCGGAGACCGGATCATTTTAATGAAATCCGGCAAGATCATTCAGCAAGGCACCGCGCATGAAATCTACGACCACCCGAACGGGCGTTATGCAGCTGATTTTTTCTGCAGTTTCAATGCTATTCCGGGCACAATCAAGAGCGGGATGATTGAAACCCCGCTTGGTACATTTCCGGTCAGGAATACAGAACTCAGCGACGGACCGGTAACAATGTATCTGCGCCCGTCCCATATTCATCCGGTGACCGGCACAGATGACCTGCAGAATACAACTGAAGGCACAGTGACAGGCCGTCATTTTCTGGGCGAAACAGAAGAACTGCTTATCAGCACCGGTAGCTTGCAAATGCCTTTGCGTATCCGCACATCTCTCCGGCTGCCAACCAATATACAGAAAATACATTTGCAGCTTGATACGGACAAAGCACTCTTCTTCCGCGATTAAACGCACACACAGTATGTTCACAAAGGCTTGACTTGACAGCCAAACTCAACCAATAGTTGACTTTATTAATCATAATTTCTGTCCATGCAGTTTCAATCATGAAAGAGATACAATGACCAGAACCGGATATGCGCAGGCAGGCTTTGCTCTCGTCTTCGGAACCCTTTTCGCAGGCGCGGCGAATGCAGAAGAAGTCAATATCTATACCACCCGCGAACCGGGTCTGATCCAGCCTCTGCTTGATGCCTTCAAGGCTTCCAGCGGCATTACGGTCAACACTGTGTTCCTGAAAGATGGTTTGGCTGAGCGCGTTGCATCGGAAGGTGAAAACTCTCCGGCAGATATTCTGATGACTGTTGATGCAGGCAATCTGATCGACCTGACAGAAAAAGGCCTTACCCAGCCTGTCTCTTCCAAAGTTCTGGAAGATGCTATTCCGGCACAGTTACGCGATGCAAAAGGTGAGTGGTTTGCACTGTCCATGCGCGCCCGCGTTGTTTACGCTGCCAAGGATCTGGATGTTACCGCTCTGAATTATGAAGATCTGTCCGATCCGAAATGGAAAGGTAAGATCTGTATTCGTGCCGGTCAGCATCCTTACAACACAGCACTGATCGCTGATTATATTGCCCATTACGGCGCTGAAAAAACTGAAGAATGGCTCAAAGGCGTGAAAGATAATCTGGCGCGTAAAGCTGCCGGTGGTGACCGTGACGGCGCCAAAGACATTGCAGGCGGCATTTGCGATATCGCAGTTGCCAACTCCTACTATGTCGGTCTGATGCGTTCCGGTAAGGGCGGTGAAGAGCAGGTCAAATGGGGTGAAAGCCTCAAAGTCATTCTGCCAACCTTCAAAGAAGGCGGCACACAGGTCAATATCAGCGGTGCATCTCTTGCCAAACATGCCAAGAACAAAGACGCTGCTGTGAAGCTGCTTGAATATCTGGTTTCCGATGAAGCTCAGAAAATCTATGCGGAAGCCAATTTCGAATATCCGGTTAAAGCCGGTGCGCCGCTTGATCCGATTGTGAAATCCTTCGGTGAGCTGACAATCGACAAAACCCCGCTCACAGAAATCGTAAGCCATCGTAAACAGGCCAGTGAGCTGGTCGATAAAGTAGGCTTCGACAATTAATAAGAAAACGCCGCTCTTTATGAATAATGAAGAGCGGCGTTTTTTATATTAGAGCGCCGGACGCCCCGTTGGGCGCACAAAACTCACTCTAACACTTTAAAATTATGCTCTAAAGCAGTTACGACGACGATTCGCTTCAACTGCAACACTGAGAGAAAGAGCGGTTTCCGTTTCAGGAAAAATCAAAACCGCTCCGGACAATGGCGAGCCTTAATATGCCAGCATATTCTAAAAGCCGGGTTTTCCGTGCCGGATCTTTATGGCTCTGCCTTTCAGCAGTCAGCGCAATTCTGGTTTTTTTGCCGGTACTGGCGCTTGCTTTACAAGCCGCACAGGGTTCTGAAGGTCTGTGGTCACATCTTCTGGCCACAACATTACCGGTTGCATTCATTGATACACTCATTCTGCTGACTGGTGTCGGCATTATTGTTGCAATTGTCGGCACATCTGCTGCATGGCTGGTAACAGCCTATGATTTTCGCGGGCGCAAAATTCTGGAATGGGCTTTACTGCTGCCGCTTGCTGTTCCGACTTATATTATTGCCTATGCCTATCTTGATATTCTGCACCCGATCGGCCCTGTTCAAAGCGCATTACGGGACATGCTGGGCTATGCAAATCCGCGCGACTTCCGCCTGCCGGATATCCGCTCCATGACCGGCTGCATTCTGCTGCTTGGTTTCGTTCTGTATCCTTATGTCTATATTCCGACGCGGGCGATGTTCCTTACGCAATCTTCTTCACTGATTGATGCAGCGCGAACTTTGGGCGTCACCCGTAATGCAATCTTCTGGCACGTTGCTCTCCCGATGGCACGCCCTGCCATTGCCGTCGGCATCAGTCTCGCTTTGATGGAAACACTGAACGATATTGGTGCGGCTGAATTTCTTGGCATCCGCACACTTACCGTTTCCATTTATACAACATGGGTCACCCGCTCAGATCTGCCGGGAGCTGCACAGATTGCACTGGCGCTCTTGCTGATTGTTGTTTGCCTTGTCTCGCTTGAACGCTGGGCGCGGCGCAAACAGCGTTTTTCATCCAGTGCAAAACGCAGCCAGCAATTCACGCCACATAAAGTCAGCGCAGCCCGTGGCGGTATTTTCTTTTTGCTGGGACTTACACCAATCCTGCTCGGTTTTGTCTTTCCGGCTATTTATCTGGCTACTGAAGCATGGAAACGTATGCGCTTTGCCGGCATCTCGCCACGCCTTTATGATGAAATCATCAATACGGTGATACTGGCTTCGGTCGCGACTATCGTTACACTCACCATCGGCCTGATCGTTGCCTATACGATCCGGCTGCGTCCGGGTAATACCTCGCAATGGTTTTTCCGCTTTTCCACCATGGGCTATGCAGCCCCCGGAACGGTGATTGCGATCGGCGTACTCATTATCACCGGCGCAGCGGATCGCTTTATCAGCCAGATCGCCATGTCATGGTTTAATATGTCGGTCAGCCTGTTCCTGCTCGGCTCCGGCGCAGCACTGATCTATGCCTATCTGGTACGTTTTTTAGCAATATCCGCCGGTAGTATTGATGCGGGCTTCAACCGTATTCCAATCACCTATGATCAGGCCTCCCGAACATTGGGTGAGACGGCAACCGGCACCTTCCGGCATATTCATTTGCCCTTATCCAAAACGGCTCTTAGTGCAGCGGCATTGCTGGTCTTTGTTGATTGCGTGAAAGAACTGCCCGCCACACTGTTGCTACGCTCTCTCAACATCGAAACACTGGCAACCCATCTTTACGGAGAAGCGGCACGCGGTACCTATGAGGAAGCCTCGATCGCAGCACTGGCAATTGTTGCCATCGGTATTCTGCCGGTCATTGTCTTATCCCGTGTAGGGCGCCGCCTGTAAGCTACATGCTCTCTGCTGCTGCCTCCTGATGCAGCCACTCAATAAACAGATTCACAGCAGGTTTTTGTGCATTTTCGGGTAAGGTCAGCACATAATAAGCAAATTGCGTCGGCCAGGGGCGGTCTATTGCAAGCGCAAGGCGTCCTGCAGCGATTTCCGGTCTGGCATAAATATCCCGCACAAGAGCAATTCCCTGTCCGGCCTCAGCAGCACGCAATAACAGGAAATCATCATCGAAAGCAGTGCCCCGCTCCGCTTCCGGCGTCGGCTCCGCACCGCAGGCCGTAAGCCACAAACGCCAGTCAGCACGATCAGAATCCTGCAGCAAAGGGTAGGCCAGACAATCTGACGGCTCATGAATAGCAGGACCTGAGGCCAGTAATGCAGGACAAAGCACCGGCACAAGTTCCGGAGCTATCAAAGGCTGCACATCATAAGACGGATAATCACCAAGCCCGTGACGGATCGCTATATCGACACGTCCGCCATGCAGGTTGGTTAAACCTGACGACGCCTCAACACGGACTTCAATCTCCGGATTTTGTTCCATAAATTTACCCAGACGCGGCACCAGCCATGAGGCGGCAAAAGAGGGCAGCGTGCTAACCGTCAAAGTTTGCCGGTCCGTGCTAGCTTCAAGGGCGGCAAGGCTCGCTTCAATCTGTGCAAATGCCCGCATCAATGCGGGATAAATACCCGCCCCTGCTTCCGTCAGCTCCACACCATATCGCGTGCGCCTGAAAAGTATTACCCCTGTCCGCTCCTCAAGCAAACGGATTTGCTGGCTAACAGCTCCTGAAGTTACTCCCATTGTCTCAGCGGCACTTTTAATACTGCCTGTGCGCCCGGTCTCAGTGAAAGCCCGCAAAGCCAATAATGGCAAAACCTTGCCCATAATTTAGATTTCCTAAATTCAATAATCAGAATCAATCGTTTTTAAAATAAACGATTACAAAATAGTTATGTTCTCAGATGATGTTATCATAATTTAGATTTTCTACCACATCATCAAAAGGAAAAAATGCTTGAACTTTATAGCGATTCATCCCCGAACGGGTTCAAGGCTACCATTGCCCTTGAAGAAACAGGCCTAGACTACACCCTGCATCATATTAAAATTGATCAAGGTGAACACCACAGTACAGATTTCCTGAAACTCAATCCGCACGGACGCATACCTGTCATCACCGACAGTACAACAGGGATAGTATTATTTGAATCTGCCGCCATCCTGCTGTACATCGCTGAAAAATCCGGCCAGTTACTGCCAAAATCTTTTACGGAGCGCTGGCAGGCACTTCAATGGCTGCAATTCCATTCGTCCAGCATGGGACCGATCTTTGGTCAGCGTGTTCATTTCGAAATCTTCGCTGAAGCTAAACTACAGCCCGCCATTACCCGTTACCAAAAACTGACAAAGGATATTTATCAGGTCCTCGATCAGCGGCTGAGTGATGCTGAATATTTTGCCGGCTCAGAATATTCCATTGCTGATATAGCGGCATTCGGCTGGACACATATCGCCCGGATTTGCGGCTTCAGTTTCGATCAATTTCCCTTTCTGAGCGCATGGCACCAGCGGGTCGCAGCCCGTCCGGCAGTACAGCGTGGCATTACGTTGCCAGCCCCCGCAACCGGCCCTTGAACCTTTTCTGCTCTGCCTCCTAATAACTCTCTCTATTGAAAGATATACTATGATCAGCAATCAGGCTGTTTCCGATATCGCTCTGGGTGCATCCTCGGATGCATTCGCACATCATCCGGGTTATCGCCGGATGTTTGCCAACAATCAGCTGACAATCGGTATTTTTCTGCCGCTGCGCTTTTATCAAGGGGATATGCGTGTACTTGAAAATCAAACCGCATTGGTAAAAAGCATTGATGAGTTCGGATTTGCATCCGTCTGGGTACGGGATGTTCCCCTGTACGATCCGTCTTTTGGAGATGCCGGTCAGGTCTTTGACCCGTTTACCTATCTTGCTTTTCTTGCGGCTCACACCAGTCGCATTTCACTGGCTACCGGCAGCGCCATTTTCTCACTGCGTCATCCGATTGATCTGGCAAAATCCGCAAGCACGATTGATCATCTGTCCGGTGGAAGATTAGTACTCGGTATTGCCTCCGGCGACCGGCCAGTCGAATTTCCGGCCTATGGATTAGACCATGATACAAGAGGACAGCGCTTTGCTGAAACTGTCCATTATTTCCGTCAATTGCTCTCCGATAAAACAGCCCCTATCCGGTCAGTCTTGGGAGAAATAACGCAGGCTGAATTTTTGCCAAAACCGCCTTTCGGACGCATCCCTTTATTGATCACCGGCTCCAGTCGCCAAACGCCGGAGTGGGTTGCACACTATGCTGATGGCTGGCTGACTTATCCGCAGCCGACACACCATTCCGAGGGTCCCAAGCGACTGGCGGAGAATATAAAGCGCTGGCGGGACGCTTTGCCCGATGGTGGCTTCCGCCCGCATGTCACCAATGAATGGATTGAGCTGACGGAAGATCCGGATTTTCCGCGCACACCACTCAATGGCGGCTTTACGCTCAAAACCGGACGCAAAGGACTGATTGATCTGCTCGGAGAATGGCAGCAAGCAGGCGTCAATCATGCCGCACTTGGCATGCAGTTTGCGACGCGTCCGCCGGCAGAGATCATACAGGAACTGGCAGAAGAGGTTTTGCCGCTGTTTCCCTCTCTGGAGGGCCCTGCACCTTCTGCCATAAAATGGTAAAATACAAATGATATAGGGACTTAACAGATAGTGACAGGCATAGCATGACAGACCGGTACTACTCAGGAAATATTGAAACCCCGATCGGCACTATGATCGCAATCGTCAACGATCACGGGGCTGTCATGCGGCTTGACTTTGATAATGACAGTCGGGTGCATCCGCCTCAAACACAAATACCAGTTACGCGACACGACGATAATGCAGTGTCACATATTGCGGAGCAGATAGGCGAGTATTTCGCCCGGGAGCGGCGCGTTTTTGATCTTACGCTTGCACCGCTTGGCACGCCTTTTCTGAAGGCCGCATGGCTGGAGCTATCCAAAGTACCTTATGGTATGGTTATTAGTTATGGTGAGCTTGCTTTGCGCGCGGGGCATTTTGGTTCTGCGCGTGCTTTTGGTCGTGTTAATGCGATCAATCCGATTTCGATTATAGTTCCGTGTCATCGCGTTATAGGGGCCAATGGCAAGCTGACGGGCTTTAGCGGCGGGCTTGCTAAGAAAGAGGCGCTGTTGCGTTTGGAGGGCTGTCTTTATCAGGAGCGCTTACTGTGACACAACGAGAAGCCGTTCATAGCAGTCCCTTTGCCTTATTTAAACGATCCGGCTTTGAAGCGGTGGATTTCGCGCCCCGCGTTTACAGCGTCAGCGTTCTGCAGTTTTAGTGATTTTCAATGACAGGTAAGCTTTGTTTATTCGGACAGGCTTGCCGGCTTTATGGCTTTACCGCTTCTCAAATTTGCGGGCCGCTGAGCGGGCATAAATCGACGCCCTGTTAGTAAAAAAAATCCCGCTCAAAGAGCGGGCTGTTTGTTTTGTTGGCGTTTTTTGTCCCGTTCGTATGGTCATCGATAGTCAATTGCTTGCTTTTCCTCCTCACCCTTCAGGTTATGGACGTAATGAGGTGAGAGCGTATAGAAATCG
>NZ_JAAPBB010000204.1:0-458 GCF_019730395.1 Ochrobactrum sp. SFR4
CAGATATTATCGTTGAAACACTCGGTTATGTTGCCGTAGCAACCATGTTGCTGGTGTCGTTTCATTATATCGCCAGAAGAGATGTGCGCTTATATTATGCCGATCGCTTACTGGCGCTGCCTTTGTTTTTATTAACACCGGTAACGGCGGAATTCGGCAGTTATTATTTGCATAAAAATGATGGCGATAAGCTCTTGCCTTATTATCAGGCGGTACCGGCTGATCTGAAGCTGCATGCAGATAAGGCGCGCAAGAATATTATTATGATTTATGCGGAAAGCGCTGAAGAGACATTCGGTAAGCTTTCTGACGGTGATGATATTTTTAAAGATATGAAGGACATAGCTGGCAGCGGTTTGTATTTTAATAATATTGCTCAGGCCGCCAATACAGGCTGGACAATTGCCGGTATTGTCAGTTCGCAATGTGGTGTGCCGTTGCAGCCAAATGGTTTGTTT
>NZ_JAAPBB010000205.1:0-457 GCF_019730395.1 Ochrobactrum sp. SFR4
TTTCCTGAAAGTCGTTTTTCTGGTGGTTCTAATACTAAAGGTGAAGGTTCAGCAGGTCAGAATGATAAGCTTGTTGTTCATGCTTCAATGCGTTCTCTCGGAGAAATTAAGAGCCTTCTACCTAAGCTAGATACGCCTGTTGCAGATGTTATGATTAAGGCTGCTATTTATGAAGTTGGTACAGATTTCAGTGATGGCTCTGCTTTTCAAATGGCTGTTTCTTTGCTTTCAGGAAAATTGGAATTTGGAATTGAACCACAAGCTGGAGCTGGTTTAGTCGGTTCCTTTGTTTCTATTCGTAGCTCAAATTTTGAAAGCGTTCTTTCTGCTTTATCGACTGATGGTAGGTTTAAGGTTCAAACTGCGCCGGCTGTTCGTGCTCGATCTGGATCACCTACAAAATTGATGGTTGGTGAAAGTGTTCCAGTTCTAGGTTCTGTTTCATATCCTGATGGTG
>NZ_JAAPBB010000206.1:0-456 GCF_019730395.1 Ochrobactrum sp. SFR4
GGCGAAGCTGACTGGGACAAATACACCTATAATATGGCTGCAACCGTCCGCCTCAAAAATACGCTTGAAGTTGCACTGGTACTGGATAATTCCGGCTCTATGGATGAGAGAGGCTCCGGCTCGGGTCAGCAACGCATGAAGCTATTGCAAGATGCAGCCAGTCAGCTCGTCACCAACATGGAAAAACAAGCCGAACTGATTACTCACCTTGAAAATCCGATACAGTTCTCGCTCGTTCCTTTTGCCGGTTCAGTCAATATCGGTGCCAATAACCGGGATCGCACATGGATGGATCAGACGGGCGTCTCTCCGGTTCATTATGAAAATTTTACCATGCCGATACGAAATAATCCGCTGGTTGTGGGACGCAATAAAAATATTGTGTTTCGTGATAACGCCTACTTCAAAGAGGGCACTGGCTGGGGTGTTGAGGCCGGCCATTATTTTACACGTTTC
>NZ_JAAPBB010000207.1:0-456 GCF_019730395.1 Ochrobactrum sp. SFR4
TGGACGGGATTGAAGCGACCCGGCAAATCCGTAAAACATGGTCTTCGGAGCAATTGCCGATTATCGCCATGACGGCACATGCCTATGAAGAAGAACGGCAGAAATGTTTTGCTGCGGGTATGGATGATCATATTGCCAAACCGGTTGATCCTTTCCTGTTGGTGCGTACACTGAACCGCTGGCTCAAGCCACGTGCCAAGAATGCAGCACTGCAGGCGGAAGCCAGTGCGGCACCTGCAGCAGCTCCAAAACCTGATCTGCCGGATAGTCTGCCGCCGTTTGATCTGGCAAAGGCCTTGCCGCGCATGAACGGAAAAACGGCTTTGTTGCGCAAGCTGATCATTGATTTTGGCCAGCGATTTGCAGGGGCGACAGAAGAACTGCATGACCAGATCAGCCGTGGTGCATTGGAAGATGCCCGTCGCAGTGCGCATACGCTGAAAGGTGTGGCCGGAT
>NZ_JAAPBB010000208.1:0-454 GCF_019730395.1 Ochrobactrum sp. SFR4
GAAATACCAATGCCAGCTTCCGATGGTGCAATCGCGTGGCCATCCCTAATTTCCATGCCTTTGGTGGTCAGGTCATCAAGCTGCGGAATATATTCGACATAGCGTCCGTTCTGCACGGCACAGGTGAGGCTGACATGCAGTTCCATCAGGAAGTGCGGGCAAACCGGAATGTCGAAGGCTTCTGCGGCATGTGCCACTTTCAGCCATGGTGTGATACCGCCGATGCGCGCCACATCCACCTGCACGATGGAGCAAGCGCCCTTCTGCATATATTCGCGGAAATGGCGGATCGAATAGATCGATTCACCCACCGCAATCGGCGTTGGTGTCGAACGCGTCAGGCGGATATGGCCATCAAGATCATCAGCCGGAAGCGGCTCTTCGATCCACGCCAGATCAAGTTCTTTCAGGCGCTCGGCGCGGCGGATCGCTTCATCCACCGTAAAGCCCTGAT
>NZ_JAAPBB010000209.1:0-451 GCF_019730395.1 Ochrobactrum sp. SFR4
CGATCGCTTAAAGTGCGACAATTTGTACATAGCATTACCACCCCCTTTAACACAAGCGCAAAAGCCTGAGCCTGTAACGGACCTCCTCAGCGGATATGCGGGGCATCCTGACTTAGCCACCTGTCAAAAAAACATTTTCGTGAACTACAGCTATTGACCTGAATCAAATATGACAACTATATATAGTGTATCAAATCACTTATTCGATAAACAACCACCACATATTGATTTTCACCAACTTGAAAAGAGCAATCTGATCAGGAAAGTCTTTCTATTGTGGAACACGAATTATGAACAAATGATGCGGGCGTAAACTGCAAAAGCACCCCTGTCACCAGTCAAGTAACACGCAGATGAGGATCCCGCTGTGCCAGCACCTCCACACCAATGATCATCATCACTCTCGAAAATACATTCCGTGCGGCTGAGTGCTCAATCTCAAAACCGTCCG
>NZ_JAAPBB010000210.1:0-450 GCF_019730395.1 Ochrobactrum sp. SFR4
CGGCTGGATGCATCCGTCCGTGACAATCGCGATGGCAGCGGCACCGATTACGGTATGGGTGCAGAAGCCGGAGCAACCTACTGGTTCAACCGTTTCTTCGGTGTGGACGGTAAATTGCGCCATGAATTTATCAAGAGTGATGTGGCCAGCCGCGACTATCAAAGCAACAGCGTCTATCTCGGCGTAAAACTGCGCCGCTGATCACAACAAACCCAATAAAAAAAGCCGGTCAGTGACCGGCTTTTTCTTTAGAGCATAATTATAATATATTAGAGCAGCCTTTGTGTGCCAAGTCTGGCACACGGCACTCTAATCATGACAATTTAATTGTCTTCAGCAATTCATCAATGCTGACTTCAACCAGCGGACGGATATCATGGCGCCACAGGGCAAAAGCCACATTCGCCTGAATAAAGCCTTCCTTGGAACCGCAGTCAAATGTACGGCCCT
>NZ_JAAPBB010000211.1:0-447 GCF_019730395.1 Ochrobactrum sp. SFR4
TCTCCCATGACATGGCCGTAGTGGAGCGGATCAGCCATCGCGTGGCAGTGATGTATCTGGGTGAAATTGTCGAAATCGGCGCACGGGAAAGCATTTTCAGCAACCCGCAGCACCCTTATACCAAGCGCCTGCTGTCAGCGGTGCCCGTGCCTGATCCTGCAACACGTGGCTCCAAGCCGAAGCTCAAAGTCAGTGAGTTGAAAAGCCCTGTCCGCGCAATGGATTATCAGCCACCTGTCCGTCAAATGCTGGAAGTGGGCGCTGATCACTTTGTCCAGCAATGGGGAGACGAGTGGCGTTAATCCGCCTGTAAACAAGCAACCGGCGCTCAAGCCGGTTGCTCTTAAAACACTCTGCAATAAAAAATATTTATCCCGCTTCAAAAAACAGCTATCGGTCAAATCAAACAAGCATTGAAGGCGGGAGTTGTTATGGCCTATAATATTA
>NZ_JAAPBB010000022.1:0-29891 GCF_019730395.1 Ochrobactrum sp. SFR4
TCACGTGAAAATGACGAATATCACGTAATGAGCGCTCCACTTCCAAACCGATTTCAGTTCCAGCTGGAAAAACTAAAATTCTTTTTGCTTTATCACTCATAATACAATTACTGCCACATCGAGAATTTGAACATCAACCATGAATATTATCACTTTGCACGCAAAGAAAATATAAATGTTATAAATTATTAAAGATCATATACATTTAAAACTTCCTTCAGAGATACCCTCCAATTTGGAATAGTATATTTGAATTCATTTTCAAATTTATCAGTAGATATTTTAGAGTTCTTTGGCCTGCACGCCTTTGAATGATAATCAGACGTCATTATATCAATAACATTTACAGACGAATTTCTCAGTTTAGATGAATGCTTAAAAATTTCTCTTGCAAAATCAGCCCAATTAGTAACGCCAGCTCCTGAAAAATTATAAATCCCCCAACTATTGAATGCAGCATCTCTAGAAATACACTCAACAACATGTTTGATCGCAGTCGCCAACTCTATAGCGGATGTAGGTGCGCCCCATTGATCGGAAACTACAGAAATCTCCTTATGTGTCCCTGCTAGCCGTAACATCGTTTTTAAAAAGTTTATTCCATAGGGACTATAGACCCAAGACGTCCTAATAATAATATGTTTTGGATTAGCTGCTGCGACCAACTGCTCACCCTTTAACTTGCTAGAACCATAAATATTTTTAGGGTTAGTTAAATCCACTTCTAAATAGGGGCTGGATTTACTACCATCAAAAACATAATCAGTAGATATATGGATTATAGGTACATTTAGTTTAGCTGCAGCGTCTGAAACAGCTTCCGCCCCAGTAGCATTAATTAAGTAAGCTAGGTCTGGTTCATCTTCAGCTTTATCGACAGCGGTATAAGCCGCCGCCGATATAACAAAATCTGGTTGAACTGCAGCTAAAGCCGAAAAAATAGTCTCAGGCATAGCCAAATCCAATTCTGGCCTACCTAAAGCTATAATCTCAAAACCCTCGTCGGCCCTTGCAAGCAGACTCTGTACAACTTGGCCATTTTTACCAGTAACTGCAATTCTCATAACAAAATCACGCCTGCCCTAAACGTTCACCAGTGTATGTTTTTTCTCGAATTGGTCGCCACCACCACTCATTATTCAAATACCAATTTATTGTTTTTTCTAGTCCCTGCTCAAAAGTAACAGTTGGCTTCCAACCAAGATCAGATGTTATTTTACTAGCATCAATAGCATAGCGACGATCATGACCGGGGCGATCTGTAACAAAGGCAATCAAATCGCGATAACTTTTTTTGTTACCTCTTGGGCGTTGCTTGTCTAAAATATCACAAATAGCCTCAACCACAGAGAGATTGGTTCGCTCTTCACTGCCACCAATATTATAACTCTCCCCAACATTTCCCTGCATTACAACCAACTCAAGAGCTTTGGCATGATCTTCAACAAACAACCAGTCTCTTACGTTATTGCCCTTACCATATATTGGTAATTCCTTCTCATGAAGTGCATTTAGAATAACCAAAGGGATGAGCTTTTCAGGAAAATGAAATGGTCCATAATTATTTGAGCAATTGGAGAGTACAACAGGCAAACCATAAGTCTCATACCAAGCACGTACAAAATGATCCGAAGCGGCTTTTGATGCAGAATATGGTGATGACGGCGCATATGGCGTCGTCTCTGTAAACATGCCTTCATCAAACGGCAAATCTCCAAAGACTTCATCAGTCGAAATATGATGAAAACGAAAACTCGCTTTCTTGTCAGCGGGCAGCTCGCGCCAGTAGGATAATGCAGCACTCAGCATGCGAAATGTCCCTACAACATTTGTCTCAACAAAAGCTGCAGGCCCATCAATTGATCTATCTACATGGCTTTCGGCAGCCAAATGCATAACTTTGTCAATATTTTCATCTTTTAATATCGACAGTATTTTTTGCTCATCACAAATATCTACACAGTAATGCTTATAATTAGGAGCATTCTCGATACTTTTCAGTGATTGCAAATTACCCGCATAGGTCAGTTTATCGATATTTATCACTGTGTTTTCTGGATTTTGCACCATCAAACGGCAAACAGCAGAACCAATAAAGCCTGCGCCACCAGTAACTAATATATTCATCAATATTAGGCTCCGCCAATAATATTTATTCAAAAACCTGAGCTGCACTCAGATAAGGTGCTACAGAGTCTTTATCCGAAAGTTGATATTCAACGTCTAACTCTGGCCATTCCACAGCCAGATTCGTGTCATCATAACGAATATTACGATCACATTCAGTAGAGTAATACCCACTGACTTTATAAGAGACAATTGTATGCTCTTCGAGCGTCAAAAAGCCATGGGCGAAGCCTTTTGGCACCAAAATTTGATTGCCACGTTCCGCTGTCACTTCCAATGAAACCCATTTGCCAAAAGTGCTTGAACCACGGCGAATATCAACAGCAACATCGTAAATTCGCCCCTGCAATACACGCACAAGCTTGTCTTGGGCGTGAGGTTCAAGCTGATAATGCAATCCCCTCAGTACTCCCTTCTTAGCGGAATATGATTGATTGTCCTGAACGAACTCCATAGAAATTCCATGAGCCTGAAACTTATTCTTATTATAAGTCTCTGTGAAATACCCACGATCATCACCAAAACGTGCAGGAATAATCTCCAATACACCGAGACCTAATTCATTCACTTCCAACATCAATGCGCTCCTTGTACAACACGGCGCTTGAGATAGTCTGCATATTCAGTTTTTCCAAGCTTAGCAGCACGCTCCAAAACTTTTTCCGCTTTCAACCACCCCATCTCAAAACCGATTTCCTCAGGGCAGGCAATCTTCATACCCTGCCTATGCTCAATGGTTCGCACAAAGGATGAAGCTTCATGAAGGCTAGCGTGTGTACCCGTATCAAGCCATGCATAACCACGACCTAAACGTTGAACGCGCAACTGCCCACGTTCCATATAAATATTATTTACGGTGGTGATTTCTAACTCACCACGTGCAGATGGCTTGATACTCGCAGCAATATCTACGATATCATTATCGTAAAAATAAAGTCCTGTTACAGCCCAATTAGACTTCGGCGAAGCTGGCTTCTCTTCGATCGAGTGAGCAACACCTGTTAGTGCATCAAATGCTACAACACCATAACGTTCTGGGTCATCAACATGATATGCAAAAACTGTTGCTCCAGCTTCTTGACTAATAGCCTCTTTACAAATCTGAGGTAGATCAACACCATAATAAATATTATCACCAAGGATCATTGCAACTGGATCAGTGCCAATAAACTCGCGACCGATAATGAAGGCTTCTGCCAAACCATTTGGCTCTGGTTGCTCCGCATAGGATAATTCTATACCAAAATCAGATCCGTTTCCGAGCAGCTCTTTAAAAGCCGGCAAATCGCGCGGAGTAGAGATAATTAAAATCTCCCTGATACCT
This sequence comes from Ochrobactrum sp. SFR4, assembly GCF_019730395.1. NCBI lineage: Bacteria > Pseudomonadati > Pseudomonadota > Alphaproteobacteria > Hyphomicrobiales > Brucellaceae > Ochrobactrum > Ochrobactrum sp. SFR4. The sequence continues at coordinate 3,452 of NZ_JAAPBB010000022.1, forward strand.
GCCAACATAAGTGTGCTTAGCGGATAATAAATCATCGGCTTATCATAAACAGGCAGTATTTGCTTCGAAACAGCCAAAGTGAGAGGATATAAGCGAGTACCGCTACCTCCAGCCAGAATTATTCCCTTCAAACTACTCTCCTTACACCAGTTATGGCGCTTACAACTTACCCATTAATGCCGATACATATAGACCAATATTAGGAATATATGTTTGACGTTTTATGTCATTCTTAAACAGAAATAATAGGCGATTTACGACATTGCCTTTACGTGCGATCTTAAACTTGTTGATTAAATCAACATTATTCACAAGCAATAGGTCCTGGCATTTTTCCAAGGCAGACAGATTAACATCAATCCATTCTGAATAATCACCCGAAAACAATGCAACAATTCTACGTAACATGGCCCGAATGCCGTTGTTACGACCAAAAATATTATTTCCATGTTGCCGGTAATCAATTTGTGGAACACTGTCATAAATTACATGTCCACCAGCTCCCATAACAATTTGATAACACCACCAATCATGACTAAAAAAGCTCGTGCGCTTAGCACTTTCACGCAACAATTTAAATGCTGCAAAATTAAGTACAATCGTGTTACCACCAGCTAAACTTTGAACTAACGCATTTTCAAAGGTTGGCTTCTTAGGAAAAAATGGGGAAAAGCCTATCTCTCGCCCTTCAGCATCAATCAATCGAGAACGACTGCAATACATAGCGTGCGCATTAACATCTAAAGATGCGAGCTTTTTAAATGCATTATCCAACTTATCGGCACGCCAAATATCATCCTGATCGCAAAAGGCAACGAATGTATCGCTCACCTCTAAGGAGTTTATAAGAAAGCGAAAATTCTCACAAAACCCTTTTTGTGGCCCCGTAAGTACAGTAAAATACCCTTTACTCCATCTCCCACGCCATTCATCGAGAATAATTAATGTATCATCAGTGGAGCCATCATCACTCACCAAAATATTAATATTATCGACAATTTGATTATTGAGCGAATTTAGCTGCTCATCTAAAAATTCTTCACCATTATAGGTAGCTAACAATATTGTTATTTCAGGTTTATTAAGCATAGAAATACCTAATCATAAGCGAAGTTCATTTTAACACGATAAACAATCAAAGATATTTATCCTCAACCAGCCTACCATGCTCAAATTGCAGCGTTCGATTACAATAAAGATTAATCATTTCAGTGGAATGTGAAGCTAATACAAAAATGCGTGCCGATTTAATTACATTTTCCATTCGCGCCTTGGCTTTTTCTTGAAATGACGCATCCCCCGCACCCAGCACTTCATCAATTAACAAGATTTCAGGTTGAATAGCAGTTGAAATTGCAAATGTCAGGCGCGTCAACATACCAGCCGAATATGTATGTACTGGTGCCGCCAAAAAATTTCCAAGTTCAGTAAACTCTTCAATATCCGGAATGAAGCTTCGTGCCCGTGATTTGGTTGCCCCGAGAAACATCCCCATGCGAATTATGTTTTCATAGCCAGACAACTCAGCATCCAACCCTGCGCCCAGCTCGAAAATAGTTGAAATACGCCCCTCAACACGGACACTTCCAGCCGTCGGCGCATAAATTCCGCCTAATGTGCGCAGCAGAGTCGACTTTCCTGCACCATTATGGCCGATCAATCCAACGCGATCGCCATCGTTCAATGTAAAGCTAATATCATCTAAAGCTTTAACCGTGACAATATTACTAGTACCACGCGAAATAATCCCACCTGTGCCTGCTGCAACAATCGTATTGCGCAATGACATACTGTTTCCCTGATATAAGGGATATTCAACGGTTGCGTTTCGAACTTCAATTATAGCCATTTTAATGAACCCAGTATGCCAAACGATGGCGTTTTGATACAGTCATGGCGAGAGCAGCAACCCACCCCACTACTGTCATTGCTAGCACAACACTCCACGTAAACAGTGAAGGAACCACTCCCAATAACGGGTCTCGTATTAAAGACAGCAAATATGTAAAAGGATTAAAATCAGTAATAAATGCTTTCGCACCAAGTTGACTTGGACGAAACAAAACAGGCGTTATAAAGAATAATGGCTGCATAATAGCCGCTAAGAGTGGCGCAAGATCACGATACCGTGCTCCGATATACCCAATCAATTGAATAACCCACAGCATATTCAGGCATACTAATATAAATCCAGGAATAAATAGCAACGCAGCCCAAGATAAATGCTCTGGATAAATCATCATTACTAAAATGACGACTATAAAGTTGTGACCAAAATTTATAACCTGTCGAAAAAGTAGCAAAATGGAAACTAATAGAGATGAAACGGGGACGTTTAGAATTAATCCTCGGCTTCCATAAAACACAGCCGCAGCCTCAACTACGCTGCCGCTCAGAAACATCCAAGTCACCAAACCAATACTCAATGACGGAATAAAGGTCGCTCGATCCACCTCGAACAATGCGCTCCACACAAATCCCAAGCCGCCAACGCCAATTAATGTACCAATAACAAGCCATAACGGACCAAGAACGGATCTGCGATATCGTGCTTGCGTATCACTCCAAGCCAAGTGCAAAGCGAAATTCATTCGCGTGGCAGCACCCGACAACTCATTCTTCAACAATGCTATTTTCTTATTATGCAATTGACTTCAACCCTAAGCATACTGGAATTGGCTTTGATGATATTAGCACCTAGATATCACGCTATTAGCAAATCAGACTTGAGAATGATACTCTGAAAGCACCCCTCAGCACATCATCATTTACAACTATCTATGCTATGAGTTGAACACCATGGGAATCACAAGCAAGGCGCAGAATGACAATAGAGGCAGACAAGAAAACAGACCTAATAGCTGCAATTATCGTAACTTATAATCCTGACTTTAAAGCACTGGCCCAGCTTCTAGATGCTATTTTGCCTCAAGTACATAAGACCATTATCGTCGATAACGGTTCACAAAATGATGTGTGTAGCTTTATTAAAAACCTCACAAATAAAATCATATTTGAACCATTAGAGCAAAATCTTGGCATTGCGAAAGCACATAATGTTGGCATCGAAATTGCCCGAAATAACAACAGTAATTATGTGCTATTATTTGATCAAGATAGCCTTCCACATTCAGATATGGTTAAGAAGCTGCACTCAGCAGCCGTAGAAAAACGCAAAGCTGGAATAAAAATCGCTTGCCTTGGTGTTCGATATGAAGATCCGCGTCAAAAGAACCCTCCACCATTTATCAAGGTAGAAGGTCTCAAACTAACCAGACATCAATGCAATTGTGAGAGTGAGATTGTTGAGGTCGACTATCTAATATCATCGGGCTCTCTTATTCCAATCGAAACAATCGATAATGTTGGTGGGATGCGTGAGGAGCTCTTTATTGACTACGTAGACATTTAGTGGGGACTAAGAGCACAAAAGCTTGGATATCAATCTTTTGGTGTATGCTCTGCTTACATGCAGCATGATCTTGGAGACAATCCAATTATATTTTTTGGACGAAAAATTCCAGTCCACTCACCATTGCGCCACTATTATCATTTCAGAAATGCAGTTTGGCTTTACAAACAAAACTGGCTAAAAACTAACTGGAAAATAGTTGATGGAATAAAGCTTATAAGAAAGTTTGTTTTTTATAGTTTATTTACTCAGAACCGAGTGGATCATATTCGGATGATGTTAAAAGGCATTTGGCACGGATTAACAAACAAAATGGGGGCTATGAAACCATAACCCCCATACTTTGCGGTAGTGAAAATCAACGTGTTTGAAACACTTTATCCAATCTATCATTCATGCGGTCTATTTTTGCGTCAAGTCCATCAATAGCCCGCATCATTCGTTCTGTCTGTTCATTCATACCAGGTCTTGTGACATAATTTTCTGCAACATGAAGTTGATATGCAGCATGTTGTCGCTCATGATAAGCTCGATTAGCATTAATTTGTTGCTGTAAACGATACCATACACCAACTACAGAGCCACCTATTACTAGTAATGAAGATATCTGTGTCCATTCGATAGCACCATTCATAACCAACACCCTTGCCGTTTTCCATTTTGGTCATTACCTTCCACCCGTTCTGCTGCTTGCCGGTCAGCTTTGGTCAATGCCACCAGCCCAGCAGCTGAAAGATCATTCTGGCGCCAACCCGCGCAGCTGCTCACAGTCTGCGGACTGCACCCCGCGACGGCGAAGAGACTGAACACAGAAATCATAGTCCGAAAGATTGCGTGTTTTCGCATCATCCTTCACCCTCTCCCGCTCTATACGGATATCACTCTGCAGCTGCAGTATTGCGCCGCGTTGCCGCTCTTTGTATTTACCCAGCTGAACAGCACCCGTGAGCGCAGCAGCACCCACGGCCAGCACAGCCATAATGATTTGGAGCCGACCCAGCATCAGAGCGCCTCAAACAGTTTTTCGACTTTGGATTTCACAGACGGCATTGAGTAAATCGCGTAAACCGCGATACCGCTCACCACAACCACGGAAGCCAGCTGCACCCGCCAATCCAGCAAACCAACAGCCGGAAGTGCCGCAGCTGTCAGCCATGTCCAAAAGCGTTTTGAGTGAGAAACCGGCTTCGCCTTCTCAGGCTCAGGTGGTTGCGTTTCCGTTTCCGGATTTTCAGGAACCGGCAGTGGCAAGCCGTTGCCTGCAGCTTTTGCCTTATGCAACACCGCCTCAATGGCTTCCGGTGCTACCAAAGCCTTATTGAGGGCATCACCATCATAATATGACTGGCCGCGCTTAAGCTGCTGATGCTGCCCCTTGGTTGCGACAAGCACCGGAAACGAAGCCCATTCCATAGCCAACCGCTTGGCAAACTCAGTCATGGAGATTGTACCGGCCATAAACTCTTCATAGCCACGGCGCTTAAGCAGGTGATAGCCGAGGCGGTCTTGTAAATCCGGATCAAAAATCTGTCGCCCATTCAGGCGCAGCTCACGCGACAAATCCTGCAGGGTCTTGCGCATGAACTGATACCCACCGGAGGCGGATGATTTGAACCGCTTGGTAAAGCTGGCCTGCGCATCAACCAGCTCCCCTATTGTCATATAGGTTATCGGCTTCGGCAGTTTATCCTGATTGTGACCATAGATAACATCATAAGACGCGCGATCAGTCCGCCCCACTTCAGTCTTACGAATGAAGTCAAGCAGGATCGCCGCGCCAGCTGGCACGGTTTTATCCATTTGAATTTTCCTGTGAAATTTACTGTTAAAGCAGAATAAAAATTAAAGGTTAGGCCAGCAGCTCTGCTGCCCGCTCAACGCCAAATAAGTCAGATGCCACCTGTTGTAAGAGCGGCCAAAGCTCATGATCTGACCGGAAGGTGTTGGCAGTGAGAAATATCTGACGGGCGCGAACCGGTTGCGCTGCCATTGCATCATTCACCTGAATGGCTTCAGCATCTGTCATACGTTCCCATAGAGTGACAGCAGGAATGATAATTACAGGTTCCGCTTCTGGCTCCGGCACGTAAGGCTCAATGAGATTTCCTACTGCCTCCCATTCAGCAATCATGGCGCGATGACGATTCCCTATATCATCCGGAACAGTCATTTTCTGCCCGTCGATAACGGCAATGATCGAGCCGATTTCCGTATATTTTGCGTTTTCGATCATTTCAAAAATCCGAGTCCAAGCGCAATTGAAATCTGAACCAATTTCCAGTATTGGCAGATAAAACGGCATCAAGTATTACCTTTGTGGTAGACGCACCAAATCCTCCAGCAGCTACAGTTACGGTATCTCCTGAAGACTGAGTTCTAAATGTATTTGGTGTCCCTTGACCATTAGAGAAGGAGATGGTCGGCACGGATCGCATTTCTACTAAGAAGCTCCAGCTGCCACCAACATACGCGCTACCCTGTTGACCCATAGATAATATTGTATTGGTATCATAAAAATACCTTAAGCATAACATCCTTTCTATTGTTACGCTTCTAACACAATGCACATAAGGGTCAGATGAAGTAGCATCGCCAGATACAACACTGACTCTCGTTGCAGTTGCAGGAACCACAACAGAAGTGTTTCCGCCTGCCACAGTAATTTTAATTGGAGAAGCATTTGTTTGGCCGCCGAAAGAACCATTGCCGCCGCCAGACCAAGTTAGAGTATATTCACCTGCTGGCAAAGCCTCTATGATTTGTTCAACACCATTCGCGTGACCTCTCCAACGATCAAAACCATACACACCATTTGCAGGCTTTTTCACACCACCACGCTCATTGATTGTGAAGTCAGGATTGATGATCCAGTTATAAGAAGCTTTGGCATGCAATGCTTTCTGGACTGCATCCGAAATCGGTAAGTCTGTTTTCTTTATTACCGCGCCGGTCGCATCAATTAACTGCTGATCTGTCCCATCTTTTGGCTTTTTTAGTACGCTGGAAATTGACATCAGCGTGATTGTACCGTTCGCCCCCATGATGACGAACTGATCATTGGCTTTCTCAAGCGCCGCAAGTTGCGAAAGGTTATTGTATTGATCATTTATACCAAGTTCTGACCGATCAATAAGGACATACTGTCCGGAGGCATCCCCAATAAGTAGTTTATCCTCTCCGACAGGAAGCAACGCGATATTTTCAAGCACATCGCTGGCAGGCTGCGCGTTCTGAATGCTGGCAATGATTTCAGCAAGGCGCTGATGATTGGCCAGATTGGTGGCCGCTGCCGCAGAAGGTAACCACATAGTATATTGCGCATCAGCCATGGTCGCGCCTGCCCATGGCATGCGCAACTCACCGGCATTATCGCTACTCAAAGAGGCCACAAAATCTACTGCACTCGCACCGGTGATTACCAGTAACGCTCCCTCACACCCACGAACCTGCCATGCAGTACCTGTACCCGTGAAAGCAGTCATCCCCGCAGTAACGGAGATCGTGCCTGTGCTGTAAAACTCAAAGCCATATGAGGCCATTGATTAATCTCCATGCGGAAATAGCCATCTCAAACGGACAGCGCTAAAAGCCAGATTGTTGTGAATGGTTAAGCCCGATAACGGGCAAGAATACCCTGTAAAGAAAAGTAATCCGGCGCTTTATCTATTTGCGCCTGCACAGCCTGCCGCTCAGTTTCGATGACTGCCAACGCTGTTTGCATATCATTATTACGTTCAATAATATCAGCCGCATCTGCATCACCGGATATCAGAGGTGAAGAAACACCATTCATATGCGCCAGCGCCGCTGAATATTTCACCGCATAAAGTGCTGCCTTGTTTCCCAGAGCATCTGAGATCCGCTGGGCAAACAGATTATCCAGCTCCTGCCTGCATTTTATGCGCTCATTGTTGATGTTTTTACCAAGTGTGATTTTCATCGCACAACCACCGTCTGATTAAATGGTAAGCACGGCCACGCATCAATCCGGATCTGATACTCACCAATATCACCAGACTCAAAGGTCAGTTTGTCACCTGTAACCTGATGCTCGACATCATCAATCACTACCAGTGATGTAGCGGGAAGACCGCCGATGATTATCTCATCGCCCGACTGTACTTCCGTGGCGTTGATTGTGATGTGTGGCCGGTCAGCTAATTCACCATTCAGGACATAGCAGCTAGCCACAACATCAGACGGCTGCTCCAGACCTTGGTAATCCAGCGTCAGATATCCCAAGTCCTGAAGGTGCTTCTCATAACCCTCATCCGAGTGAAATGAAGAGATAAAGTTTATCCGGCCGTCATCCTTATAAACGATAAGCATCAGGAAGCCTCATTTTGACATATGCAGTAAGTTGCGAATGGCCGTGCCGAGAGTGGGTTGTAGGCAAATATCTTCAATTCTGTCCTTGTAGTTCTCCACCATAGATCCGGAAACCGTAAATCCCGCTGTTGCTGAAGCCCCAAAAATGTCGTTAAAGATACTTCTCTGCGCCCGTCTGGATTGCTTGTTGCAGCCTGACAATATGCCAGTGGCGGCACATCAAAAACCCGCCCGAACGGGACAACCGCACTTACATATTGCCCCATGTAATATTCATTTGGATCAGTTTGAAACTGTACCGTTCCGGCTGTAAAAATATTCTGCATCGCGCCGGAAGGGGAGAAGTTTAAAGATGCTTCGCCGCCATCAACACCATGCCCCTGCTTGGCAATATAAATGCCGTCCTTCCCCAATCTTGCTCTGAGCATCACGGCCTCATTGTAAGAACCTGCGCTCCCCGCAGCGTGGTAGGTGTAGGAAAGTGTACTGTCAGGCTGTTACGGGTAACTTCATAAAAGAAATGATTTTGCAGCCTTGTACCCGCCGCCGGTGACCAGATAGCAGGAGCAGGATATGTCCTGTCCTCACCGGCAGAGGTTCTGGAATAAGCATAACACTGCGGTACAAAACCATAATCAATGAGCGGCACAGTCACCGTGGACACAGGCGAATTGAACGGAACATAAATACTCTGCAAAATCTGATTATAGAGCACCCGTTCATCTATCAGGAGCTGATCCGGCGTTGCAGTTCTCACATCAAATCCGGCGGCAGAAACACGAAACATGCCCTGCCCCAGATTGATGACACCTCTCTGAACCATCTCTACCCCGCCACTCTGAAAGCGATATAAGCAATATCTACCGGCAAGTTGAATGAGCCGGTAATGAGATACAGGCCATCCCTACCAACCGATAAATATGGATTATTAGAAGTCCAAGGAACGGAGCTGTACCAGAGATTGCTATCAACTGCCTTTGCCCGTGCGAAGGTTAGCGGGATATACCCCTGATCAATCCAGCTCACTATTTTAACGGGATTGCCGTGCTCCGTGACCCTGACAATACCGATTGCCCTCGGTGTCAGGCTGACAGGAAAGGTACTGTCAAAGACCACATCATTATACGGCAACCCCAGATCATTTGCATCGCGACCGGCTTTCACCATTCGCAGGCGTTTTATGCCGCCTATATCTTTAAGAAAACCACGAGGCATATCAGTCAAACCATTCCATTTGACCACGGCCAATATCAAATCGAAAACGATTATCAGGAGAACGTATAAGACCTGCGGTAATCTCTCCGATATTGGCAATAGCAAGCTTCAGCACACCGGCTTCATAGACAAATGGCAGATTGGCAGCATTACCGTCCCAGATGACAAACTGATTTGCCAAATTCAGGATCCGGCTCTTGATAACAGATCCATCACGATAAACCTGAATGATCATGCCCGATTGAATAAACTCATCATCTACAGTCGCACGGGCAAGAATGTTGATCTGTGACAATACACCTGCCGGAGGCGGAACAGCGGCTTTAAATGAGATCAGACCACCGGCAGAAACATTACCCACGCTGGCTTCGACACCAAGCATAGCTGCAGCCAATGCCGAAAGCCCTGTTTCATCATCATTCACTTGCGCGGATATCTGCTGCAATCCGGTTGCCAAGGCAGGCAATCCGGTTTCAGGATCCTCCATCTTGACCTGAAGCGCAGTTGTTATTTCTGCCAATGCTCCATCACCATCAGCTCGCAACCGTTTCTCCTCAACAATTTGAGCGAAAGCGGACTGAAACTGCTTGGTATATACTTGCCGGTCAACCGCGTTCATACCGGTGCCGGTTGCGGCATCTAATGAAACACGCTCCAGCAGATCGCGGTACATGCCCTGCAATGCAAGAGTGTCAGCAAGCACCTCTTTTGCATCTTCACCGATCTGCGCAAGCTCTGCCAGCACATCTGTATTAGGCTGGTCAGGCGTTTTCACAAATTTGGCGTCTGACCAAGGCACTTTTCGATATGGCTGGGTTATCAACCTTGTCTCAACCGCATAATCAGTGCCTGAAACAACGCTGTATGTGAGCGGGAATACCTCCACATCAACAGCTGCATTTTGATGGTTTACAGCTTCCGGCTGAAGTACCGGATAATACCGGAACTCAACACCGGTTACTGTAATATCTTCAATCTGGTTTCGCTGCGTACGAATTGCAGGATATCGTTTGTCGCCCACCACCACAACCAAGGGAGATAATGTCAGGTTCTCCACCTCGGACAAGTAATCCGGCGTCCCTACTGGTGCAGTAATAACCGGCACAGTTTCAAACTGCGTCTTGTCAAAAATGCCGTTACCAACCTCCTGCAAAGTCAAATGCACATTCCGTGCACCATTGGCACCGAGCGCTCCGAGCTGACGGGTAAGGATCTGGAATATAAACTCACCCTTATACTTTTTTGACACCCATTTGATCCAGCGTCCGGATCTGGCCGTTTCGAGAAAACGCGGACGCAGTACCAGTGCAGCATTACCCTGATACCGGCTGGCACGATAAGCAATATCCGCGAGACGGTCAGCAACCCGCACATCAGTAACAGCGGTGAATTGCAGTGAAACAGACAGGCGTTCACGATCTGCCGCAACGGCATCCTGCTCAATACGGGTCTGGGTCGGTGATGCCTGATAGAATTTTTCAGGATCCTGATATGTTGCAGAAACTGTGTTTGCCAGTTGGGTACGGGTACGTTTTCGTGAGAAACGAAAGCTCTCACCCCAGCAGATATCCTTATCGGTAAAAGTATCTATGACAGCCTGATTAGCCCCGACAATAGGGTACTGGCCTTCAGCATCCTCAACCCATGACGCTGCACATGCTTCAAGCAGCGGGCGCATATTCTGGTCATGGGTCACACCGGCACCGGAGGAGGCAATCACACCGGCGGTATATCGCCTGCCGCCATCAGGCATAACCTCATCACAGATATTGGCGGCAACTGTCCATTCAGAAATCTTTGAGTGCAAACGGGATGCGTGAGTACCTTTGCCCACGATCATCTCATTTCCAATGAACAGCCCACGCTCCAGATTATAAGCCATAACAATCGGGTTCTGCGTGAACACCCATGTACTCTGGTCGTTCCAGCGGCAGCTCCCCGATCCGCCAACGGTTGAGTCCAGCCGCCAGTCATAGAGGGGCGCACCTTCTACCTCAAAATAACCCTGCCACGGCTGCGGCATGTCTTCTCTGTCCAGCTGGTTTGTTGCCACAACGTAACCAAGACCGGCCAGACGATGATCAGCACTCCATCGGTGCCAAGGATTAGCACGGCGGATCAACCCCTCATCGGCAGGCTGATTGAGCAAACCAAAATGTGTTTTGATCCATAGCTGCGCATCACCAATGGAAGGAATACGAAAACCTGCCTCACCGGCCTGATTGCCTTCGGCATTCACCCACCGCCCATCAAACATGATGCGCCGCACCTTATTGATACGGAAGTGAGAGAGCAGATACACATCCTGCAAACGGCGGTTGCCCTTGCTGTACGCATTACGATAAACACGATGCCCAGCGGTTCCGACCGTACCGAGAATAATCGAGCGGGACAGATCCTCGCCATATGTTGTTTCAAGCTGCGAGGCTTGTGCCTTCTGTTTGCTGCCCATAACTTTTGCGGCAGCGTATTGCGCGACCAGACCGATACCAAGACGGGCAATACCTGCCAGAATACCTGTACCGGCAAGAAGCGAACTACCGCCAAACAGACTACCGATAATACCGGTGAATACAGCAGCGACCGGAGCCGCATAAGCAACATCAACAAGGGCAGTTGAAAGCAGCAAGGCTGAGGATAAAATGCGAGTGATTTTGAGCATCAGCGTTCACCAATAGCAAAAGCCCGCTTGATCTGTGTGAGCGGGAGGAACTGCAATCCACTTTCACCACGGACAGCAAAGCCGTATTCTGTGACGTAACCAGCTGTGATTACACCCTCTATTTCAACAATACCCACATCACCACGCATGGCTGAAAAACGACCGGTCTCAGGAAAACGTCTGGCCAGCACATCTTCCACCGTTGCGCACTTCCGGCGGCGCATTGCCCGCGCAGCGCCCTGCTCATCGGAATAAGTTCCGCGGATTTTTTCAGCAAAATCCTTGCCGGTAATAGCTTCAATCGCATCAGCAACCGTGAGCAAGCAATCGCTCTCACCCCAAACCATAGGCAAGCCAATATGTTTCTCGGTCACGCCCGTCAGACGGCGATCCCAATCCGTTAAACGAATGAGTGTCATTATCGAACCTTGGGAGGATGGACAGCAGATCCATGACTATGCATGGATGCTTTATTATAGGTGGGGGATTCTTGGTGCGTATTAGATCAACATTAATCGCAGTTGCTGCGATTTTGATTACATTGTTTAATTTCCAAGCTGTATCGGCTCAAAGCGATACCAGTCGTTCCGCAAACCATAACGGCGAGATACAGAATGACAGCGCTAACACCTATTCGATACCTGTTCGGATTATTACGACACCAGATGATCAAAAAAATGCCGATGATGCCCGGCAGCGTGAGCAACGGGAAGAGGATCGCAGCAAAGAAAACATCAGTATTCAGAAAGATTTGGCTCATTACAGCGCCCTCAATTACGATCTATCGTTCTGGTCAGTAGTGGGGTTAGCACTAACCGTAATATTCACGGCCGCCACTGCAGTGAGCGCTTGGTTATCTGTGCGTGAGGCTAAAAAAGCTACACAAGCGGCATGGGCTAGTGTCAAGCTCAGTGAAAATTATAACAAATCTCACCTAAGAGCTTATATTGTACCGTATTCAACTGTAGTTCTTAGTAATAGCCACGATAAAGCTTTAACTATTGTTGTGATTGTTAAAAATTGCGGTCAAACACCCTGCACAGTATACTCAGTTGATATGCAATCATATCAAACAATGCCTAATTTTACTCCACATGAAATTGGAGATTTTATTAGTCATGATTACAGCGCTATAGTAGGGGCACAGGGCGAGAAAAAAATTTATCTTAGTGAAGTGTTCGATGAAGCTGATTACGTTGAAAAATTCAATCGTAATAAAACATCTCTGCATGTATACATTAAAGTAAAATATAGAGATATTTTTGACACGTCGCATGAGACATCATTTTTCAGAACCCTCAATAGTGACACTGAAAAAATTACAGATGAGTTTACTCATAATTTAACTTACAATGACACCTTCACATAAATATTATGACCTGTAAATTTACAGAGTTATATCAAACTTTTCAGTTTTGACTTTTGAGGCATATTCCAGCCCCCTGTCTCCGGCGGAGATCAGTTGCTGATCCTCATGCGATGCGGATCTGTAACCGTCGCGGTGATTATCCAGTGCTGATGTCTCAACATGCACAACCAGCTTAAATTCACCATTCTCCCCTGCATGGTCGATTGTATCAACGTAACCATGGTTCAGCGGTTCGACATAAAGTACCGACCGGCTGTCCGGATCTATATAAACATCATAGATAACAACCGGACGCCCTTTGTAATCCTCATCCTCTATGGAGGCGAGTTTGTCAGCTGTATAACCAAAATCGGCAGCTTCCGGCATTTCGATTGTCATAGGAAGTGCAGCCGTACCAAGGCCGACTGCTATCGTTTCCACTCCGACAAGCTGGTTACCGTGATAGGTAACACCACCCCACTCGAAACTGCCCTTGCCGTTCCAAACCCCATATACACCGGTGCCAAGTTCATACTTGATCATTGAGCGGATCACTACACGCCCCTCATCAAGCAACTGCTGTAATCTGGAAGGATAAGCCATTAACGAGGCACCTCAGTAAGCCGCCATGTAGCAACCGGCAGATTGTCAGGAGAGAGGGAAAAAGAATTCGGCACAAGCCGTGTATTCATTTTTGGATTTTTGAATGTAACCACCGCGCCCACAGTGATGTATGACATGACCGGAGGCCAGACACGCAGGGAAAGAGATCCGCCGGAGGTTGCCACACCACCTGTAACCACCTGATGAAGGGAATGATAATCCGCTGTTGTCAGCGAAATGTAATCACCGGCCATAATAACCAGCCCTGCATATACACCACTCATATTCAGCAGTTGCTGATCGGTGATATTTTGCAGAATTCCTGTTTTACTTAGGGCAATATGATCTGGTTGCCCCCAATATGTTTGCGGTAAACAGACAGGGCTATACAAAATGGTCCGCAATCCGCCACGCGCCAGACGTGCGAATATCTCAACAGCCAGCAGAGGAGCAGCCTTTAACGGGTCTGTCGTAATATCAATTACCCAATATGGGTCACCGTACTCAATAAATGAAATTAACCGCTCACCGGATTTGGATGCCGAAACCTGCTCCACCAAAAGAGGGCGGGAAGCTTTAAATCCGACTTCCGGCAATGTGATCGGCGTCATGACAACATCCCCCGCATATTAAGCTGCTGAATCTGAGCAGCCAATTGAGGCAAGCTACGTTTATTCACTTCTTCAATAACACTCTTGAATTGCTCAGGGGTCATATTCGACCCTTTAGCATCAATCTGATATACCGGTGCCAATGAGATACTATTGCCAGCACCTCCAGCACTGCCATGCGGAATAATCCGGCCATGAGTGCCGGGAGAGAAGAACTCCTCCCCCTTCTCATTAACGCGATAGAGATTGCCGGGCGTTACGCTGCCACCAGCAGCGCGTGCACCGCCGAACATCATCCCAAACAAACCACCGAGACCCGATGACTGAGGCGATATCCCAAACAGGTTTGCCAAAGGACCCTGCCCCATAAGCATTGCCTGCGACATTTGACGGAGCAGTCCAGCCAGCGCCTCTTTTGCACTGAATGAACCATCAATGATCGTGTCAATCATATTCATAGAGATGTCAGCCAGATCGAGAGCTGCATCCGCATTGCGACGAAGCTGCTCTTCAACGGCCTCGACCGCTTTTTGCTCCTGATAACGCGCCTCAATCAACGCTGTAATTTGATTGCGCTGTGCATCCGTTGCACTTGCACCGACTTTACGCAGGGCAACTTCCTTATCCCGCGCCTCATCAGTAAGCCCGACAAGCGCCAACTCCTCTTCGAGTGAGGCAATCAAATCATCAATCGCCTTTTTCTCGCGCTCTGCATCACTTATTTTCGCAGAGCGCGATCCGCCGCCCTTGGTCTTGGTCTCTGCAGGCAATATATAGGGTGTTACCGGTGGTGGGATTGTCGTATCGGTAATGGCTGTCAGTTTGTTACGGCGTTCCAGCTCATCATTGATGGTTTTGAGCTGTTTATCGACCTCAACCATTTCAGTGGCTGCATCTTTACCAATCAACCACAGTGCACTGTCCTGCTTTGTTCCCTTTTGCTCTTCAAGTTGTTTACGGCGAGTCTGCAATTGCTGCTGATTGGCACGCAAAGCCTCAGAACTACGCTCTTCCATGGCGCTAAATGAAGCAACAAACACCTGCAGGGCCTGATAAGCATCAACGATTGCACCCTTGAGCGATCCGGAAACCGTATTGGAAATTTCCTGAAACTTTCGATCAACATCGGCAGCAGCCTGCACCACATCATCGGAGAGGACACGACCAAGCTCCTCCCCCTCTTTAATGGTTTCGGTCAGCTTATCGCGCCCTTGTTCAATCAGGGACACAAACTGCTCACCACCCTGTCCGCCCATAATCTCATCAAAGATACGGATGCCGGCAGCAGTGTCTTTCAGGCGACGGGTACGGTCAATAATCTCCAACATAAAATCTGCCGGATCCTTGAGGCGTTTTTTGACCTCCTCCGGCGACATACCAAGCTGAGCAAAAGCTTCTGCACCGGAGCCTTTGCCAGTCTGGGCATATTCATTTGCCCTCAGATTTAGCTCACGAAAGGCATCAGCCATCGCATCAACTTCAATGCGGTTGGTTTCAGCTACATATTTCATCTGCTGAAATGACTTGATTGTCATGCCAGCCCGTTTTGCTGCTGTTTCGATATTACCAATATCGGAGATAACCTGCTTCACTCCCTGAATGGAGAGGCCGACACCCACACCGGCCAATGCCCCTTTGACGAGAGCCATAGACCGGTTGAGACCGGCAGACAGATCGGAAAATTCCCGTTGCGCATTCTTGGCAGTTGCCTTGGTATCGCCGCGTACACGGGTCATGGCATCATGGAAGCCACGGGCATTGGCGCCGATAAACGCCATGATGTCATTGCGGGACATGAATTACCCTATCTGATGGATTTGGTAGGTGGATAATGACGGGCAATCTCTGCCGCCCTTGCCGGTGTGATAATGTCTTTTGAGCGTTTACCGGTACGCCCCTCGATAGCAGATTCCAGCTCCGGCCATGTGGATCGCCAAAAAACTTCCGGCGACCACCCTAATACTCCGGTTGCAAAACTAAGCATTTGCTGGATTTGGTCAGTGATTACGAGGGGCTCAGTGCGTTTCCCGATGTGGCCTGCTCAAATGCCTTTTCCAACTGATTGAGATGATCGGTCTCGCCGCGCAGTTTCTTGCCATCATTGATATGGCCGGAAAGAGCTTTGGTGATAGCTTTGCGGAATGACTGTTCATCCGCGGCACTCAGCTCTGCGATGGCTTTGTGCGCCAGATCACGCGCTGCCTTGTCACCATCCGGATGCGTGGTCAGGACACGTAGGGCTGCCATCACCGTTTTGGGATGGAAACCAATAAGTCGCGTATAGAGCAGATCCATCGTGTCACAACCGGCCACTTCACAAAGCGTTGCCAACCGGCCAAACTCAACAACCAGGACCAGATTGGTATCGCCAATCTGGCAGGCAGCTTCACCACGGAGAGTATTGGGTAAAGCATCCGTCATGGTGATACTGCCGGAGTAAAGCCAACAGTGCCGGTTGCAGACATCCGCCCCTGACACTGCAGCTCATTGGTCTTATCGCCCGAGAATGTCAACGAAATCAGGAAATCAGCTTCGAATGTCCCGACCCCCGGCACCACCACTTGATACGGCGTGACAACCTGATTGACTGCATCACCGATCATGGCCTTGGAGGCAGTGTTGCTGACGAAAGCACCATCAAGCTGCACATTGATACGCTGGATGCCATACATTAACTGCAACAAAAGCTTGCTGCCTGGATCAGCACAATTGGGCTTGGTGATGTCGATTTCTTC
The DNA here is from genome assembly GCF_019730395.1 of Ochrobactrum sp. SFR4. Lineage (NCBI taxonomy): Bacteria > Pseudomonadati > Pseudomonadota > Alphaproteobacteria > Hyphomicrobiales > Brucellaceae > Ochrobactrum > Ochrobactrum sp. SFR4. The sequence continues at coordinate 20,367 of NZ_JAAPBB010000022.1, forward strand.
ATTGTTGATTTCCAATGAGCGGGATTCTGTCACGCACACCGAGACAAAATCATCCGGCGTCATCAGACGCTTGATCACAAGCTCACGACCTAAAGCCATGGACTTATCTCCTGTTTAAATAAATGGAATGAATGGTCTGCGATCAGGCTCGTCTGTTGGGATAGCCTGCATATGTGCGGTAACTCACATCAAACACCATGCGTCCCGCACCAAGACTCTGCGCCGTACCGGCATCGATAAAATGATCTGTGGCAGACAAAATCATATCAATGACCAATCCGCCCAAATCTGATGGAGGCAATGCGCTCTCAACAGCCGCAGCCAAAAGATCAAACTCTGCAGACGGATCTTTGCGACCTTTAAAATGAATGACCACATTAACAGCAAGCCGATGATTGAGCCTCGTCAGTTCTTGCCGGGTGACATCATCATAGACCACACCATCAGGCGTTGTCTGGTCACTGGTGTAGAGCACTGTGAAGGAGGGCAAATCCTCCTCGGGCACTGCCGTTGAGCGCATTGGTGTAACAATGCCCAGATATTGTGCTGCGACCGGCTGGAGCTGCTCTCTGATCTTATCAAGGATCGTTTGTCGAAGATGCGCCATGTTTATTCATCCTCATGCAGAAGCAGGCGTTTCATCGCCCGCCCGTCATCAACATGACCGGCCACCACAAAAACCTTGCCGATATCCTGCGCATCATCACTTCGTACAATAGTGATCGTGTCCGCCTGACGAACACCATCGAGCGCTGTGCCGGAAGCAGCAAAGCTATAGTTCACTCCTTCCAGACCCATGCCCTCGATGTCGAGCAAATCTGTCTCCCGAACTTTTCGCAAAATACCGATCAACGGCACAGGACTACCCTTGATAGTGACACTGGCTTCGACATTGCCTAGACCAGAGACAAAAGCATCGGCCATATCGGAGAAAATGGCAGGACGGCTCATTCGCCGCCCGCCTTTTCCAATGCCGCTTCCGCAGCATTCAGGCGCTCTTCCGCTGCTTCAAAAGCCGCGAGCTGCTCATCACCGGCATCCGGCTCTGCAAGCGCTTCCTTGGTATTGTCATAGACAAGCTGAGCCGCTTCAAGTTCCGCATTCAGCGCATCCAGATCAGTAGTCTTTACCGGCGCGGGAGGTTTTGTCACTTCCTGTAGCTTCGGTAGAGATCGATCCTCCGGCACAGTGCCAAACAAAGCGGCGATTTTATCCGCTTCCTCCTGTGGCAGGGTGACTGCGGTACCAGGCGGCACATCTTTACCAGCAATGGTCAGCGTTACCGCATAGGCCTGCCGCACAGTTTTGACTTTCGCCATAGTTTCATTCCTCTCAAATTAAGTGGTTAGCGAACCATGGCAAAGAGCGATGCAGACGCATCACCTGGTACCGGCAGTGGCGCACTCTGTGTCATCAGGAAGGTTGCCGACGGATCTTCGACATTCCACATTTTCGGGAAGCGAGACAACGGCCTCATCTGCGCTGCCACATCCTGAATGGCACCATGCGCCATAAAGCCCTGGAACTGGCTTGGAGCAACCACACCAACGCCGAAACTTGGCCACAGTTCAAGATTGTTTCCCTGATCATCTTCAAACAGCTGGGTATATTGCCAGAAGTTGAACTGCCCGACAGTGCCAAGATAAATCGCCACCATATCCTCAGAACCGGCAGCAACAGGGCCGAATTGCATTTCACCGCCCATCTGGCGGCGGTTATCCAGAATTTCACGAATTTCAGGATCGCTTTGCAGCAATTCTGCTGCCTCTGCCCCAAGGATCACTTCTGTGGCTGCACCGCCCGATGTGGTAGCAACACGTGTCGCCCATGAGCGGATAGATTTGCGGATGGATACGCCCGCCTCGCCCCAGCGATCCGCACCGGTCAGAGCAAGCGTGTGATTTGCTGGCCGATTATAATCAACAATCTGGGTTTCATAGTCTTCACCGCTGACGATGATCTTGCCCGTGCGCAGTGCCTCTGCCGCCATCACTTCTTCACGGCGTGTCACCTCATCATCCTGATCGGCCAGAATATCGGTGACAGTCTGCAGGTAGCGATCTTCCGCAGACATATTGCCGTTGAGCGGCTCGCCGGGACGACGGCGGAAGCCTTCACCCGGGCGAACTGTGTTTTTCGGTTTCACATAGGCAGGCGTAAATGTTGAGGTCTGGCGGCCACGAATGGCGCGTTCTTTGCCCGGCACCAAAGGTGATACGAATGGTGCAACATTGCGGCGGCGTTTCAGTTTATCAAAGGCGATTTCTTCCGCATCGGACTGAAAACCGTTCGGGAAGAATGTATCGCGGATAAAGGCTGTTGGCCGGTCGCGGGCTTCAATCACCGTCAACAGCGCGGCTGTGCTAAATAAATCCATTTGAGATTTCCTTAAATGAGCGCCGGATCAGGCGAGGTTGTGCAGGAAGAGCGGAGCAGAAGCTTTGCACCATGCGCTTTCGACACTCGCTGCCGTATGGCCTGCCCCGTAGATCAGTTTGGCCGCATCAAAATTACCGGATGCATAGGCATCCGTGATCACATCACCGGCAGTGGTATCGACATCGATAGCCAGCACCATGCTTGGCACTTCAGAACCATCCGAGGATGCAGAGGCTGAGACCAGGAATTTGCCACTGGCCTCACCCAGCACTGTGCCACGTTTGAGAACACCCTGCCCGCCTGCAATAGGCACAACACGGACAGCAACGGGAAAATCACCGACGAGCAAATCGCCGGGAATATAAGTTTCAGTGCGCATAGCGACACTCCTGAAAAAGTTAAGGGAACAGAATTACCGAGCTTAACGCTGCGGTTTACGTGACGCGGAACGCGCTTTGGCATGGGCAACCAGGCGCTCATCAGCACTACCGGCTTTAGGGGCAGCACCACCATTACCAAGCGCCGGTACACGTCCCTGCATACGGCCAGACAGGCTGGAAACTGCACGGGAGGAGCCGGAAGCCGCCAATGTGGCGACGGCCTGTTTGGCCGACATATTGGTATTGAACGCCAAATGAGCTGCCAGTGACGGGTTCTGTTCCGCTTTAGCCGAGCCTAAGATTGCCGACATGCGACTACGCTCAGCCTTGCGGCCACGGGCATAATCGCCGGGCTTTTCTTCATCATCGGCAACTGGCTCCTCTTCCTCTGCATCCGGATCTGGATCGGTTTCAGCGTCGGGATTTTCCGGATCATCCTCAGCCTCATCCGGCTGCAGATCGTCTTCCAGTTCTTCCGGCTTATCCTCTTCGAGGCGTTTGCGTGTATTGCGGCCACCAACAGCCGCGCGGATAGCGCTTGAAAGCGACATCAGCGTGTTCCTTTTTGATAATGTTGAGAGTTTTTAAAGGGGAGAGATCAGGCACTCATCGCGGCAAGAAATGCCTCGAAGACTTGTTTTGGGCGCCCCACCGCATCGGCAAGACCAAGATCAACTGCCGCCTGCCCACGAAACGTATCCGCTTGCGTGGCAAGTGCGGCCTCTACCGAGAGGCGTGAACCACGGTAGCGCGCCACCGTCTCAGCAAATAAGGTGCGCATGGCTTCAAGATCATTGACGGCTTCGGAATATTCTTCCTCGCTCATCGTCTCGAACATGCCAGGGCGGGCTTTTTTTTCACCGGCACGTAGAATGGTAACTGCAAGCCCCTGATTTTTTGCCCAGCCGGATGCATCGACATGCATAGTGATGACACCAATCGAGCCGGTATAACCGGTGGTAGGGATCACGATCTGGCGACAGGCGGCAGCCAGAAGATAGGCCGCAGAACACGCATGATCGGTGAGAATGGCAATCGTCGGCTTTTCCTGTGAAAGTACATAAAGCTCCTCGGCACAGGCGAAACATCCGTCCACTTCACCACCGAAACTGTCAAACTCAAAGACAACAGCCCTGATATCATCACGGGCAAGACAATCAGCGATCTGGATATTCAACCCCTCATATGAGGTCATGCCGGAGGTTTTCCCCACCCATGAGCCCTTATTGACGAGGGACCCTTCCACCTCAATGACTGCAACATTGCCAACCATTTTGGGGCCACTATAGATTTTCTCGCCCGTCCAACCGTTGCGCAGTTCCCGCATATTCTCTGACAACACACCCATTTCCGGTGTGTCTGCCATCGCAACATTCTGCCCCAGCACACGCGGTCCGAAAGCGCGAGCGATAATATTGGCTTTGGCCTCATGCATCATCAGCGGCGTATCGAACAAACGCGCCGCAATTTCCGGCATTGCAAATGTCATTTGCGCTGATCCTCATTTCTGTTCGGGTTCATCTTTAGGCGTGTCACTACCGAAGCGTGACACCACACCGGTACTTGCCACCTCACCGGAAGTGACACCGTGCATGGCGGCAAAGCGCTGTTCACGGGCACGTTGCAACATGTCTTCTTTCCAATCGCGCCCCTGTTCGGCGGACTCGGATTCCTGCGTTGAAAGACCAGTAGCCAAACGAATAGCGGCAGCACGCGCTTCTTTCTCGGGATCAACCCAGCCACGCCCCGATCCGATCCAAGCCGCTCTTGCCCAACCAATCGGATTGGCCTCAAAGGAAACGGCATGTGCTGGTAGTTTGATACGCCCCTGATCGAACACTTCTTCCAGCCAGGCCATATAGATCGGCTGCATAAAGCTATGAGCAAAGCTGGTTTTACGAGCAGTCAATCCGCGCCAGATTTCCAGAAGAGCGGCACGCGCACTGGAATAATTGACCTTTGACCAGTCCATGGTCAGCTGCTCATAGGTCAGGCCAATGGATGATGCGATATTGCGCAATGCTGCATTGACGAAAACCTCAAACGCAGCGTTCGGATGTTCGGATTTGGTAAAAACCACATCCTCACCCGGATTGAGGAAATTGAGCTGCGCACCTTTCAACCGGATCGGATCAGCCTTATATGCTGCACCTTGTGCCGCTGCCTGCGCATCAAAAAATGCGTTAATCGACTTGCCACTATCACCGGCACTGAAACTATCAGCCAGCTGATCCATATCCAGCGGCGTTTTGATGAAAGCCGCCATTACCGCATTGAGTGATGCTGCCTGCAGCTCATAATCATTGTAATCAGAGACTTGCTTGAGCTGCTGCAACACGGATGCCCAAGGGCTGACACCGCGCGTCATACCGGCACGACTGGCCTCAAAAGCATGAACAGCTGTCGGCCTGCCCCATTCAGTCTCCCGTTCTACCCGATCCCAGATAAACATATCATGCATCGGCCGTGTAATGTCACCCGGATGCGAGCGGCGAACATGATAAGCAAGCGGAGCACCATAGGCATCAATTTCTACACCATCGCGCAGAAACTCAGTATCCATAGCGCCATTCGGATTTGACATCCGAGCTGGATCAATCACATGGACGCAAGTGCCATATCCGTTCGCTCCCATCCGATATGGCAAAACCGCAAAGGCTTCGCCGTCAGAAAATCGGTGTCGTGCTGCCAGACCCAACAGGCCAGCAACAGACTTGGTACGTTCTGCATCAAACCAGTTACCGGGATCGGTCGCCACATCCGACCATAGCCCCTCGATCTGGTCGCCAATCTCATCTGCCTCATCAGCACTCAAATTCAGAGTTCTGGCATTTGGTTGACTGGATAAGCGCCATCCGGAACCAATCACTGTATCCACGAGACGGGACACACCAGCCGATGCCCAACCGTTATTGCGCACCGCATCATTGACACGATCAATAACAACATCGCGCGACAATGTGAGTGCAGCTTGTCCGGAATATGTACCAGGTCGCCAACCAGCCATAGACGAATGATCCGAACCGGCAGCGCTATAAACTGCCGCATTCATCGCATAACGTCTGCGGGCTGCAACACGCACCTCCGGTGGCATTGGAGCGCCGTGAGCGTCCAGAATAACCGGTTCGCTCATAGAAACACCACACGGCGCGAGCGTGTACGTGCTGCACTGGCAATCCCCAGCTGAGTCCGTAGCTCACCAATATAAAGCCGCAACCGCCCTTCATCTGCTGTGGTGAAAGTCACACTTTCTCCCTGATAGCTGAGTTGCACTGATGCTTTACCAACCATGAGTTTATGCAGCGCTGCCTCTGCTTCTGTGAGGCGCGCCAATAAAATGCTTCTGTCTGTCATGTTGTTTCCGATCAGCCGCGGCGACTGGCACGCGCCATCGCACGGGCGATTGCCGCTTTTACCAAGGGCGATTGTTTCTGTTCATCTGCAAGTATGGCTACCGACACCTGAGGCTGGCGTAAAAGCTGGTCTTCAAGATCCAGCTGTGCCGGTGGCTGCTCTTGTGAAAGACGTTCTGCCAATGCGTCCCATTCATCCTCAGTCCAGTAATTGATCCCTAAGCGCAGGGTCGCGGCCAAAGACTGGTTGAGCATATCCAGCGCCTCATTGCGTTTTCCAGCTGGCAAATCCCATTCATAATAAGGATGGCCAGAACGGCCACGACGCTGAACACGTATCTCGGATGTTGCCTGTTCAAAGAACTCATCCCCCAGACCGTGTACAAAATCGATATAGCCAGTCTGGCCCGGATCTTCCTTGCGGTATGAACGGTAAAGAGCTGCTTTCATCACCGAAGCATTGAAGTTAAAAAAGCGCCGTGAGTATTTGAGTTGCCTACCTTTTTTGTCTTTCTCTTTTTTAACTTGCGCCAGCATTGGAGCGGCTTCGCGATTATCACCACGCACCATAATCACATCCGTGATCGGATGACGCCGCGCCCACTCCCAGACATCTTCGGTATAGGCATTACCATCAATCGCCGTCAGATCGACCTTGCGCCGATTACCCCAACAATCCAGCCATTCACGTTTAACCAGTTGCGACAATGCCTGTTGCACTGCAGGCTCGGAGATATGGCCGGAATGCGCTGTAAAACCCGGTAGATTACGACCGGTATTATCGTCAAATATCCCGCGATCTATCACCACGCGGTAACGGTTCTTGCCATAACCAACCAGCAGCCATTCAACACGATCCCCCTGCACGTCTATGCCAATTGTCAGGATCAGTGCCTTTGGTGGGATAATCCCACGCGGCAGGCCAGTTTGCGCTGCCCTATCGCGCAACACTTCCCAGCCAATAGATTCCCCGTCAGTCTCAAAGGGTTGTCCCAGCCAGTCATTGAAGAATACCTGCTCAGCACCGGCCTTCTTACCTTTATCATCGGGACCGCCGCGCTGCACATTGAGATAGGCACGCGCCAGCGCCTCCCAACTTTCCAACGGCGAATAGGCAACCCAGATATGAAATGAGCGATGATAGCGTGCTCGTTCCGGATATTTAGCAATCCATTTGGCACCATTCTCTCTCGCTACCATCCATGCGCGATGATGCTCCTTGATTTCGCCGCCACATTTAACGCAGTAAAAACACGCTTTCTCAGGATGCTCCGGATCAATGTGATCACGCATCTGCTCCCATTCGAGCGGTTGCAACTCCAAACAATGCGGACACGGCACATGGTAACGCTCCTGCGTGCCCTGCTCAAAGTTGGAGCTGATACGGCAGCCCGGCGCAATCAGCGGCGTTGAGATTTTCAGGATCTTCGCCGCGATGAATGCTTTTGACCGGCTCTCTGCCTGACTTTCCGGATCACCTGCCTCATTGTTTTGCCATTTCGACAGATCATCCTGCACCTGCTTACGCGGTGAGATCATCGACAAGCCGGAAGGTGAATTGGCGCCCGCTGCCTGAATAGCCCCGCGCCCGTCTGCACGCTCCTTATAGTGGATGGAATTACCACCCTCGCGGCTTTTCTCAGGAAACAGTGCCGTCAAAGCCGTGGTTTCGCGGATCAGCGGCATCAGCTTCTGTTTCGACCAACGAGAGGCATTTTCCTCTGTCGGATGCACATACAGAAAATCGCACGGGTCCATATCCATAGTGCCGAGCGTGAAGATATTCGCCAGCACCGTGCCGCCGACCTGCGCCGATTTGGCAATGGTCACAATCCGGCACGGGTCTTCAGGTGAAATAGCTTTCAATATCTCCGAGAAGAACGGAAACAGCGCTTCATTATAGGGACCGGGAAACTGTGTGATACGATCCGAAAAGACGATATTCTGTTTTGCCCAACTCAGATAATCCACCGGTGGCGGTGGCATCGTCTCCTGTGCCAGAATGGAATATGTCAGCCATGCCGGATTGCAAAGCAGTGTCATGTACCAACCATTCAGTCTAGGTGTTGATCCTCACTTTCAAATAAATCAGGATCAATCACGTTTTCCGGCTCTGAAGCCTGTTGCTCTATGAAACCCTGTGCTGCTCGCTCACGTACTTTGCGGAAAGCTTGCTGTAGGTGATGTAGGATGTCGCGTTGTGGTAATTCAAACTGGCCGGCCAGATGCGTTGCCATATCAGCCAGCCCGCCTTCCATCACACGGTAAGCCATCGCCACTGATCGCGTGATTTCTGATCTGGCTTCATCCGCCAACATGAACCGGCCAGATGCTAATGCTTCTTCGCGTTTGGCACGCGCTGTCTGCATTTTGGCTTGTTCAAGCTTTTCGCGGGCTATCTGGTCAGCAACCAGATCACTTGGTGTCTGAAACACTTCCGCTGGCCGCTTTTCTGCATTCTGCAGTAAAGGTGCATCCGTCTGTTCGACTGCAGCGCGTGGTACCGGTGAAACAGATATTCGCGTGCTCAGACCATTAATGCCTACACGCTGCGAGACATCAAGGCGCCCGCTCAAGTGGCGCTTGGCGCGTTCCACTACAATACGGGCGCTTCGTCCCTCGCCTTGCAAAGCATCCGGTCCAATCTGGCCGGACGCAATATATTGAGATATTCGTCCGGCAGAGACATTGATCAGCTTGGCAAACTCGCCCTTGCTCATCGTCTGATCTGACTGGATGGCCGTCATAACTTTTCCTGAGAATACAGCCGGATATTGAATCCTCTGAGTTTAGTGCCTGACTTTAGTTCTTTAGCCTTTGACTTTAGGCTTTGATTTCACGCTCAGACTGACCAAGACCCGCGGTGCGAAATACCCGCAGGCAAGGTGTATCAGGAAGGACCCGAAATGATGGGAAATCCTTCACACGGCCCCCAAATACAGCCGCCAAACATTCTTAACCTCAACCATGAAGTTTGGTTCAGCTACCAAAACTTTGTTTGATTAAGTCTGTAATGTAGCTTTCAGCAATCCGTCCAACAGTTTTCATGCTATTAACGCCCAGTTTTTGCGCGTTTCCTTTAATCGCAGCCCAATGCTGAGGGGTACGGGCTGCATCAAGAAATTCATGTCCGCTTAGTGTGAGCCGATTAATAGTATAAGTAACATGCAAAATGATTGGATCTTCATAATCGGGAATAGTATCAATCTCGGCTTTAATAAAACCAGCTTCCTCTAACAGCATGACATGGTAAGCGATTTCATTCGCTGACCAACCTGTAAGCGTTATATCCTCAATATGTGAAATTGGTCGATCAGCCTTCTCTTCAATGAACAGATGTCCGACATCAGCGCCCTTGAGACAAAACAGTGTTAATTGAGAAGAGAGGATTTTCGGCTCATGATAGCTCTATC
>NZ_JAAPBB010000212.1:0-446 GCF_019730395.1 Ochrobactrum sp. SFR4
GCTCTTATGAAGGCACCGGCGTGCAGGGTGATGTCCTGCATCTGCGTGAGGCCTCACAAAGCTGGACATTCCGCAACATTACAGAGAAGCCAGTTTTGTCAGTGCTGCGGGATTTCTCCGCACCGGTGCATGTCGCACAATCCTTAAGCCGCGATGAGCAATTGTTTCTTGCCCGCCATTACAGCGATGCCTTTGGCCGCTGGCAGGTTATTCATTCGCTGATGAGCAATGCGATTATAGCCAATGTCGAAAAACTTCGACTGCAACAGTCTGCCGTGTTTGATCCGGCACTGGCCGAACTGCTGGCAGAGCTTGCACAGGATGAAACGCTGGATCATGCTTTCCGCGCGCTCTGCCTGACATTGCCGGAAGAAGCGGACATTGCCCGTGACATTGGCAGCAATATTGATCCCGACCTGATCCGCAACAGCCGCGAAGCTCTGCTG
>NZ_JAAPBB010000213.1:0-446 GCF_019730395.1 Ochrobactrum sp. SFR4
CAGTTCTGGTTCTGTGCATCCATGAAGGATCACCTCTTCCAAGCCTGCTCCCATTGCCGGCAGCTTGTCGCCATCTTGCCGGCAACACCGCGCATTCGCTTTGCCCCGTCAGAAAAGCTTGACCACGATCATTGTTACACTTAAGTATGTGACTGCTCACTTACTAGGTACTTTATGCGAAAATCCGCGGAATTGCGCAAGGCCGAAATCGTCGCGGCCGTCCTCGACCTGGCCGACCAGATCGGGCCGGATCGGGTGACGACAGGTGCTGCCGCAGCGGCTGTGGGCGTCAGTCAGGCCGCCTTGTTCCGGCATTTCCCGACCAAGGCCGCGATGTGGCTTGCCGTGGCGGATCATGTGACCGGGGAACTGGCAATAGCCTGGCAACGGGCCATGACTGGGACTGATGGCCCCATCGACCGGGTCACGGCGCTGGTGGTCGCGCA
>NZ_JAAPBB010000214.1:0-445 GCF_019730395.1 Ochrobactrum sp. SFR4
GTCTTCAACGGTCCCGCCCAACTTTTTTGCGGCAGCCGCGATCGTTATCATCACGGTTCCATTTGAAATGAGTTCAATCGCAAGAAGCACACCCAAAAGTGTCGCCGCTGCCGCTTGGAAATTCGCAAAGATCATAATCGCGAGTGCAACAGAGAGAAGGCCGGAGAAGATGACGACCCAAGAACCGCTCTGCGTGCGCAGCGATAGACCAACCGCAATTTTGAAAATGCCCGCAAAGGCGATAGAGATGGCAGTGACGATGGTCAGCGAAACGATACCAGCCAGCGGGTGCATCACGAGAGAGACACCAAGCCAGGTGATCACTGCGCCAGTCAGCAGGCTCATGATGCGACCACGCCAGGTCGTTTCACCGAACGTCGAAATTAGCCAGCCGATCCCGACAAACATAAACAGATACCCCGCCATCAAATCAACGGCGAGCGTT
>NZ_JAAPBB010000215.1:0-444 GCF_019730395.1 Ochrobactrum sp. SFR4
GCTATGAACCTGCCGCTGCTGGTGCATGGCTGGCTGCCTGCTCATGAGAAGTCGATTAAGCAAAAGCGTGAAGCCGGTGTAACGGAAGGCCTGTCATCGTTGCATGGTGTTGGCACGACAGAATATATGCGCTTCACCGGTGGCTACGGTGTGACTGTTGAGTGCGGTCAGCATCTCGACCCGAACGGCCCGCAAGTTGGTTATAATTGCGTAATCAATGGCATGGTCGCGCTTGGCATGATCAAAGATGCGCCGCAAAAGCCGAAACCGCTGCGCGTGTTGGAAATTTCCGAGGCTATTCTAGCTGATCATGATGATGATCAGCTACTCAAGCGTTTTGTCACCGGTGAAGCGGTGAGCGAGGGGGAAGTCATCGGGAAGCGAGCGGATGGTCGTGATATAGTGATGCCTTATGATGGCGCCATTATTTTCGCCAGCCTGACC
>NZ_JAAPBB010000216.1:0-442 GCF_019730395.1 Ochrobactrum sp. SFR4
CAAAACGCCTATAATGGCGTGCTGCAAGCATTCAATGCATCGGACAGTTTCCGGTTATTTCCTGGTAATGATGCAAAATACATCCCGTCAAAAGAGGTCTCAGTCCTTGCAGCACAGGGTGCTTCCCCGTCCGAGGACGGAGCGTGGACCGTCATAACAGCTCCGGATACGGTGTTGCTGCGTCAGGGCGCGGAGCAATTGGCATATCGTGCCAACTGGACAAAAATGAACGGACGCATCGCAGCCTATAATCACGACAAAAAAACTGTCGAGACACTGCCGGTTCAGAGAACCGAATTTCTGAAAACCCAGCCTCTGACATTTTTCAATCTGCGTCTGATTGCAACCAACTGGCTTTCCAGCAATGCCCTGTCTTATGTGGTGGTTTTGCTGCTGTCTCTTGTTGCGCTTGGTCTCTCAACATCTATGATGCTCTCACGTT
>NZ_JAAPBB010000217.1:0-441 GCF_019730395.1 Ochrobactrum sp. SFR4
GTTCAAGAGTGACGATGCAGGAGCCTTTGGTGATTGGCTTTCAGAGAGACTTGAAAGCCTTTACGGAGACTTCAAGAAATCGAAAATTAATAACGGAGACTAAACCGCAAAAGAAAAAGCCCCCGCGACGTTACCATCGTGAGAGCCCTTCAAAAGTCTAAGCACCTTCTGAATCGCATTTTCACGAATCACTGTCAAGCGTTTTAACGTTGTTTACGGCGGACGATTTTCTTTTGCCTTTAATAAGGTAAAGGCAAATGCAAATAGGATTAGGAGCGACCCCCTTTGGTGGTCGGCCGATGACACTTGCTCTTGTGCAAGCGAATAGGGATTCGAGCAATAAAGTTGAAGAAGGCAAGTCTGTCGACAAATGGCAGCTATATCGCGACTTATGCGAAGCCAAATCCATGTTTCCTCTTAACGATAGAGCATTAGCCGTTC
>NZ_JAAPBB010000218.1:0-440 GCF_019730395.1 Ochrobactrum sp. SFR4
GAACGTGGTCGTATATTTGCGGAAGCCGCAAATCAGGATCCTGACTTCTACGCATTCTACCGTTCGATGAATGCCTATCGTCAGGCATTGCAGGCTGAAGGCACAACCATGGTTCTGTCGCCGGATTCACAGTTCTTCCGCTTCTTTAAGGATGCAGCCGGTAAACTGGCAACGCAGCCTGCGAGCGCCGGACAGACCGCTCAGTAAGGGTCGGATACGATTGTGAATGATCTGATAACAGCCATAGGATTGCTTCTCGTTTTAGAGGGGCTTCTCTATGGCGGCTTTCCGCACTTCGCCAGACGTATGGCCAGAGATGTGTCAGAAGCACCGGAAAATTATCTGCGCACAGCAGGTATGGTTGCGCTGGTTCTGGGTGTCGGTGTGGTATGGCTGGTCAGAGGCTGATCTGCCGAAATTGAACAAAAAAGGCGTATGGT
>NZ_JAAPBB010000219.1:0-440 GCF_019730395.1 Ochrobactrum sp. SFR4
TTTTGTGTCGCGACTTCGATCAGATGCCGATCGTTATCATCGCGCTGATCGGAAACCGCAAAATCCGGTCCCCATGCTTCTAGAATGTCGATGAGCTTTTTAACCCCATCGAGAAACACCACAGGGCAGGCAGAATTTCCGCAGTAGTAGTCAGAGGTGACGATTATCGCGACTTCCTTGCCATCCTTCAGATCAACGTCGATGGAGGCCACATTTGGCGGCACCAGCTCATCAGAACCGCCTTGGAAGCGCTCTTTCAGGGCTTACGTTGCGGCCTTCAGTTCGTCCTCGGTTGGGGTGCGCTCTTGCTGATCTTGTGGAATCGGTTGCGCCATGTAAGCCGCCCCTGACCATTTCCAGAGACGTTTTCCGTCATAGAGCGGCTTCATGCCTGTAGCGGAGATTGCGCCTAGACCGACCGTTTTCCCCGGAACACGCCA
>NZ_JAAPBB010000023.1:0-22482 GCF_019730395.1 Ochrobactrum sp. SFR4
ATCCGGCCCCAATCACCCAAAAAACACCACCAAATATATCAAATCGCCAAACCAAACCCTTGTTTCGACTCACAAATCCAGAATCAAAATGCCTGAAGGATGAGAATCGGTGGAACAAACCTGCAAAAAACAAACACCGCCAAAATTAATTGGCGGCGTTTTTGTCATTTATGATTCCCGTGAAACATTTTATGCGCTCAGCAAAGCTTCCACGGCTACTCCAATAGCCAGAATTTTGCGGTCAGAACCATTACGGCCAACCAGCATCAGTCCTGCCGGACGCCCCGGCATTGGCATCGGAATGGAAAGCGCCGTCATCGCGAACTGATTCACAATCTGCGTATTGCGCAGATACAGAGTTTCAAACCGGTCATATTCCGGCTCATCATTCTCGACCTGAGCAATCGGGACTGCTTTGACAGGCGTTGTCGGCAATACCACAACATCAAATGCAGACATCATCTCATCCGCCTGTTTGACCAGTTCACCGCGGAATGCCAGCAATGACTCATATTCCGAAGCCGGAATTTTTAAACGTTCACGCAACGGGACGCTGACACGCACATCAACCGGCATTGATAAATCATTCAGCCACTCTTTATGTATATGTGCTGCTTCAATGCCGGTAAGCGATCCTTTATTCGGACCTGTGCGCAATGTATTAATAAGAGTGTCAAAGCTGCACTCTGTAAATACCGCACCGGCAGCCTCCAGTTTTTTCAACACAGACTGATAGGCCGCAGCTACGTCCTCTTCCATATCCTGCAGCACAATGCCCTGCGCAATACCGACTTTAAGACCTGCAAGATCAATCTTCTCTAATGGCAGCGGCGCTTCACCGGCCATAATCGCATCGGCATCCGCACAAGCCGCAACGGTCTTCGCCAAAGGCCCGACGGAATCGAGCGTTGGCGACAGCGGGAACGCACCTTCCAGCGAAACGCGCCCATGCGTCGGTTTAAAACCAACAACGCCATTCAAAGCTGCCGGAATACGAACAGAACCGCCGGTATCAGAGCCAATGGCAATATCACATGTGCCCTCACCGGCACTCACAGCGGCACCCGAAGACGAACCACCGGCAACAAGACGTGCATCGTAAGCATTACCCGGCACCGGATAATGCGGATTAAGCCCGACAGCCGTAAAGGCAAATTCTGTCATATGAGTTTTACCGATAATAATCGCACCAGCTTTACGCAAACGCTCAACAATCACCGCATCTTTGCCCGCAGGTTCAGCCGTTTTGCGAATGATGGAGCCTGCAAGATTTGGCTCCCCCGCCACATCGAACAGGTCTTTGATAGAAACAATCTTGCCATCCAAAGGCCCGAGGCTTTCGCCTCTTGCTGCACGCTGATCGGCTGCATCAGCCTCAACGCGTGCTGTATCCGGATAAAGTTTCACATAAACCGCTTCCGTGGCCTTGCGCTCTTCAAGACGTGTTAAAATTGCATCCAGTCTTTGACGTGCCGACAATTCAGTGCCCTCAGTTTTCATTTCAGTCACGATATCACTCTTATTATATTAAAAGGCCACGAGCCGTATGCCGGTTCATGGCCTTTTCACTCTTTATATTAAGTATCCGTCTCAGATTTTATCACTGCGCGATAAACCGGACTTTATGGCTGTCCGCGACCGGCAGAAGTTCCGTGACCGGCGGGACAGTATAAACATCATGCTTACCGAATTCGCGCGGATAATAATCATATCCGGCCGGCGGCGGCGGTGCATCATCCATACCTGTGCGCTCTTCCCCGCGAACAATCGCAAACGGATCCGGAATAGCCCCCATCAGCCGTCGCGTATAAGGATGTGTCGGATTGGCGAAAACATCCTGCCACGGTCCTTGTTCCACAACCTGACCGAAATACATCACCGCAACGCGGTCACTCATATGTTCAACCACACTCAGATCGTGACTGATCATAATGTAAGACAGTTGCAGTTCATCCTTCAGTTCCAGCAACAGATTGATGATCTGTGCACGGATTGACACGTCCAGCGCCGAAACCGGTTCATCCAGCACCACAACTTTCGGATTAAGAACCAGCGCGCGGGCAATACCGATACGCTGTCGCTGACCACCGGAAAATTCATGCGGCAAGCGTTTAGCCTGCTCTGGCTTCAGACCAACAAGCTTCATCGTGTTCTCAACACGGTCATTAAGTTCCGACTTTGTCGTCACACCCTGCAAGCGCAGCGGTGCGGCAAGCGAGGTGTAAATCGTCTGGCGAGGATTGAGCGACGCATAAGGATCCTGAAAAACCATCTGCGCCATCTGCGCCCGTTCAAGACGGCTTGGCCCTTTTTCTCCGGTAATCGGCTTGCCTTCAAAATAGATTGTGCCCGAAGTCGGCTTTTGCAGGCCAAGGATTGTCAGCGCCAGTGTGGATTTACCGCAACCGGATTCCCCCACAATGGAAAGACACTCACCTTTATGCAGATCAAGACTGAAATTATTGACCGCACGAACAGCCTGTGTCGAAGCACGAAACAGACCGGCCGTTACCGGAAAATGAACATTGAGATTATCAATACGCAACAGCGGCGTGTTCTGATCACTCATGATGATAGCACCTCACGAATCCGCGTTTTGTTTCTGCATCCGAAGCCTTGACGATCGTATGCTCGAGCGCTGTTTGCGGTGGCACTTTGCTCAGGCAAATATCGGTCGCCCGTGTACAACGCGGCTGAAACCGGCAGCCTTTCGGAAAAGCCGAGATAGAAGGTACAACACCTTCAATTTCCTGCAGGCGTTTACGCTCTTCAGGCTTGCGCTGTCCCAGAACCGGCAGGGAACTCAACAGACCGTGCGTATAAGGATGTGCCGGATGACCAAACAGATCCGCTACATTCTGCTCTTCAACCAAATGACCGGCATACATCACACCGACGCGCTTGCACATTTTGGCAATCACACCAAGATCATGGCTGATCATCAGCACAGAGGTTCCGCGTGAAGAGCACAATTCCTGCATCAGTTTCAGAATTTCCGCCTGAACTGTCACATCAAGTGCCGTTGTCGGCTCATCCGCGATCAGCAGATCCGGATTACAGGCCAGTGCAATAGCAATCATCACACGCTGGCGCATACCGCCGGACATCTGATGCGGATAATTTTTTACACGACTTTCCGGCGCAGGCACATGCACCTGCCCCAAGGCTGCGATAGCTTTCTTTTCTGCTTCATGCCATGTCGCCCCCTGATGGAGCACAAACATTTCCGCAATCTGCCGTCCCACTGTCGCCAGCGGATTAAGCGCTGTCATCGGCTCCTGAAAAATCATCGCAATACGGCTGCCGCGTAATTTACGCATGTCGCGACTGCTGAGTTTCCGTAAATCCTGACCTTTAAACAGGATTTCACCGGAACTGACCTCCAGCGGGCGGTTCAGCAAGCCCATAATAGAAAGCGAAGTAATAGATTTTCCGCAACCGGACTCCCCTACCAGACCGAAAGTTTCACCCGCGCCAATCGAGAATGAAACATTCTCGACCACGTTAAAGCGGGTTTCACCGGAGACCATATCAATATGAAGGTTTTTAACTTCTAAGAGTGGTGCATCGCTCATGATTTGCGGCTCCTCATATGCGGATCCAGCACATCGCGCAGGCCATCACCAAACAGATTAAGCCCAAGAACTGTCAGGAAGATTGCAAGCCCCGGGAAAATAGCTGCCCATGGTGCAATCGCAATCAACTCCCGTGCATCAGTGAGCATACTTCCCCAGCTCGGGAATGGCGGACGAATACCAAGACCGAGATAGGAAAGCGCTGCTTCTGCCAGAATAGCATCGCCCATGCCGAGCGTACCGATAACCAGAATAGGCCCGATCATATTTGGCAAAATCTGGGTAATCATAATACGGATATCACTATAGCCCAGTGTTTTTGCCGCCTGCACATAGCCTTGTTTTTTAAGGGACAGCGCAGAGGAGCGGGCAATACGACAAGTCCACGACCAGTTGGTCAGACCGAGTGCGATCAACAGGCTGCCAAGACCAGGGCCGAGGATCGCCATAATTGCCAGTGCGAAGATCAGCGACGGGATCGACAGCATGACATTGGTCAGACCACAGACGAAATCATCCCAGCGTCCGCCGAAATAACCGGCCGAAATGCCCATTGTCAGGCCAATCAGCGTATTGATGATCTGTGAAACAATACCAACAGTCAGCGAAATCCGCGCACCATAGAGCACACGGCTGAACACGTCGCGTCCCTGTGCATCAGTACCAAACCAGAAATCACCATCCGGCGGCAGTTCCGCATTGATCAGATCGGCATCCAGCACCGGATCATAATGTGCCAATAAAGGAGCGAAAATACCGGCGGCCAGAATAACCACACAGAGCACTCCGCCGAATAACAGATTGAAACGTAATCTCATGGCGCTACTCGTGGCTGATGCGCGGATCAATGACCGCATAAAGAATATCGACAATCGTATTGATGATCAGGAACCATAATACGATCATGAGGATAGCGCCCTGCACCACCGGAATATCACGCATCGACACGCTGTCCACCAGCAAAGAACCAAGCCCCGGCCATGAAAACAGTTTTTCGATCACCACGGCTGCGCCCATCAGCGAGCCGAATTGCAGACCGACAGTGGTGATAATCAGAACCAGCGCATTACGCACCAGATGCCATGTAACAAGACGATAGGCATTCATGCCTTTGGAACGCGCAGTACGGATAAAATCCGCGCCCATCACTTCCAGCACTGCAGCACGGGTTGTACGCGCCAGCAAAGCCAGCGGCGCAACACTTAAGGTGACTGCAGGGAGAATAAGATTGCGGATACCACCGTCACCATAGCCAAAGCTCGGCAACCAGCCCAAAGTCAGCGCGAAGAAATACATCAGCAGCAGACCGAGCCAGAACTGCGGCAATGACAAGCCGGAAACGGCGCCAATCATCGTAATTGTATCTAATATGCTGCCGGGTCGCAGCGCCGCAATAAAGCCAAGCGGCACACCGATCAGAACCGCGAGCGTCATTGCTGCAATCGCCAGCTTCATGGTCGGCCACATGCGCTCCGTCAGCACCTGCGTTACCGACTGACGGGTACGAAATGATTTGCCTAAATCAAACTGCACCAGATTGACAATATAAGAGCCGAACCGTTCATAAACCGGCCTGTCGAGACCGAATTCCTTGTTCATCTGCTCAACAACTTTAGGATCGTTACGCCCTTTGCCGTCAGCAATCTGACTGGACGTAAAGCTGCCCGGAATAACACTGAAAATAACGAAGATAATCAGAGACACCGCCAGAATGGTCGGGATCATCTGCAAAACCCGTCTGATAATAAATCGAAGCAACCTGTGTGCTCCTTCCTCCGGTATATCGGGGAAACGGAACCATCTCTGCGAGCCGTAAATCACACAGATTGATTGTGCTCCGCTTCAGGATGATACCGATATGCGACAAAACTAAACTTCAGATCATGTACGGGAAGCTGAAACAGCGCTCCGGTCTCATGCTCTGAAGACTGCAACGGAGCCGGAGAACAGATAAACCGCTCTCCGGCACGCCTGATAATCAAACCTGATTGCGCTTAGCGGCCGCCTGGCACGCTGTCGTCAACCCAGAGTTCCTCATAAGACTGAATTGCAAGTTCGGCAGAGTTTGGCTGTAAGCCGTGCAGCCATGGCTGATAAGCAATGACGGCTTTGTTGTAATTGAAGAACCAATATGGTGCTTCATCCTGCAGGATATTGTTGGCTTTGCGCAGCAATTCGTTGCGCTCATCCTCAGACTTGGTCTGCTGAGCAGCCTCGTACAACTTGTCAAATTCAGCATTGTTGAACTTGGTGTAGTTACAAGACGACTGCGGTGTCTTGGAATAGAAGCACTGCAGCGCAGTCAGAGGATCCGGACCACTTTCCAGCGACCACAGGAAAGACTGGAAGTCGCCACCCGGCACAACTTCAGACAGAACAGCTGCTTCAACAGGCTTTGTCTTCAGCTTGATACCGACTTTAGCCAGCATCGGAATGATTGCTTCAGCAATGGTCAGGCCATAGCTTTCATTCTGTGTTGCAGTGACTTCAAACTCAAAACCGTCCGGATAACCGGCTTCAGCGAGCAGAGCCTTCGCTTTTTCCGGATCATAAGGATATGGCTGTGCAGCTTTGTCGAAAGCCGGTGAAGACAGCGGCAGCCAGCTTACTGCACGATAAGCTTTGTCTTTAGCCAGACGCTTGATGATCAGATCCGAGTCAATCGCGTAATTGATCGCCTGACGAACACGCTTGTCCTGCAGCGGCTTAACATCCGCGTTGAAACCCATAGCGCGGGTGTAAACTTCCGCAACTTCCAGAATGTTTTTTGAGAGTTCCGGATCAGCCTTATAGGTTACATATTGTGCAGGTCCGAGAACCGAAACATCCACTTCCTTATTGCGGAAAGCAACGTCACGGGCTGCAGCTTCGCCCATCAGCATAATGTTGATCTTGTCAGCATAAGGCTTGTCTTTGAGATAGAATTTATCCCATTTCACAACGGTCAGGCGTGAACCCGGCACATATTCCGAGAATTTATAAGGTCCGAGACCCACCGGATTGCTCTTGAAGCTGTCTTTGTCCGCTTCGCCGTCCGGATAAATCACAGTGCTCGGCTGCATGAAAATAAAGCCCGGATTCAGTGCTTCATTCAGTGTGACTTCGAGCGTGAAGTCATCAACCTTTTTCAGGCCTTCGATTTCCTGAGACTTACCCTCGGAATAAGCATCCGCACCTTTAATATTGCTGATATAACGAGCGGCCGGATAGGCTTTTCCCGGTGTCATCGCACGTTTATAGCTGTAGATGATATCATCTGCAGTCATCTGCTTGTCGTTATGGAAAAATGCATCCTGACGCAGTTTGAAAGTATGGGTCAGACCGTCTGCCGAAGCGCTGACTTCAGTTGCCAGATCAAGCTGCGGCTTGTTGGCTGTACCATCCCATGCATAAAGACGGCGATGCAGCGCCTTGGTCGGAAATTCGTCCTGCGTTGCAGTGGTTGCCTGATTGTCCAGCGTGCCAAAGCTTGAACCGTAAGGCGCAACGAAATTAATCGTACCGCCTTTGCGTGGCTCTTCAGCTGACGCATTCATGGCAACACCGGCCAGCAAAGATGCCGCCATTGTCGAGATTAAAGCTATGCGTTTAATCATTGAGAATATCCCCTCCTCAGAATTTATCCCTGTTACTGACCATGTTCTCCGTTCCATGGTCAGAACCTTTCCTGGTTTCCCGCTTTAACGGGTGTAGACAACCTCACCGCCGCGCAATGTCATGATGCATTGCGTATCGCTGAGAATTTCCTCCGGTGTTGCTTCCAGCATATTGCGCGAGAACACGGCAATATCCGCAACCTGACCTGCAACCAGCTTACCTTTCGCAGTCTCCATTTTCTGCGAGAAAGCGCCGTATTCCGTATAGACCTGCAAAGCTTCCTCAATGGAAACGCGCTGATTTTCATCCATTACAGTGCCTTTCCATGTCTTGCGGGTCAGCATTGTATAGATATTCGGGAACGGGTTCGGATGGCAGACAGGGCTGTCACTGCCGGTCGCCGGTTTGAAACCAAGATCACGCCATGTTTTCAGCGGATAGCTCGGGCGGGCGCGTTCATCACCCAGCACAGAGATATAAGCATCGCCGAAATCATAGATGAAAACCTGCTGCGGGCACGGATAAATACCGGCTTTGAGCATGCGCTGATGCTGGGCATCACTGGAAAAACCACAATGTTCAATGCGGTGACGACGATCCGGATCAGGATAAGCAACCAGCGCTTTTTCATAGGCGGTAATCAGTTGTTCAATCGCCATATCACCGATCGCATGGCAGGCAAGCTGATAGCCTTTGGCATGGGCATCCATCACCATCGCCTGCAAATCTTCATCACTGAGAATCTGCACACCGATATTATTCAGATCATCGCCATGATACGGCACCGACATCCATGCGGTTTTGCCCCCTGCAGAACCATCAAGGAATAATTTGACCGCACCGATGGTCAGCATATCGTCGCCGACACCGGAGACCAGACCGCTTTCATAGCATTGCGGCACTACCGATTTGCCCGGATCACCAAGCAGAACCAGCCATGTGCGTACCGGCAGGCGGTTATCGCGCTTAGCAATATTATAGGCGCGGATTTCCTTATAACCGGCGATCTGACCGACCGCCGCATCCATGCAGGAGGTAATGCCGTAGGACAGCAGCATATTACCGCCGTCTTCAATCGCTTCGATAATCTGTTCTTCGCTTGGCTCAGAAATAACAGCGCGCACCAGATCCTGCGCATTTTCAGCCAGCATACCAGTCAGAGCGCCGTTTTTCTGTTCAATCAACCCGCCGTCCGGCACCGCTGTATTTTCATCAACACCGGCAAGCTTCAAGGCATAGGAATTGGCAATGGCCACATGACCACAGGCGCGGGTCAGCAGAACCGGATGCTCAGGCGCCGCTTGATCCAGCTCGGATTTATGCGGATGACGGCCAATATCCAACTTGGTCTGGTCATAGCCGCGCGCCAGAATCCATTCACCTTTTGGCAATGTTGCTGCTTTTGCGCGGATCGCTTCCTGCAGATCAGCCAGTGTCGGCAATGCGGCAGGCGTTGCATCAATCCGCTTCAGAGACAGGCCGGTGGAAATCAGATGCAAATGCGCGTCATTCAGGCCGGGAGTGGCAAATGCACCTTTGAGGTCAACAAGCTCTGTTGTCTCGCCTTTAAACTGCAGAATATCTGCGGCTTTACCGGCGGCCAGCACTTTACCTTGCCAGATGGCCAGTGCTTCAACCGTGCCCTCTTCATAACCGCACCAGATGGTACCGTTGTGTAAAATTTTGTCGGCAATAATCATCCCGCTTGCGGCCATGATGTGCCCTCCCCTTTCATTCTGCTGCAGGCAATCGTCGCTTTGTTCCCGCGCATTGTGCTCTGCAGTATTATCACTATTTCCCGTCATACCGGTTCGCTTTACCCATCCTTGCAAGGTATAAAGCTCCGGCATTTTTTCATCTTTGACAGAAGCCTTTCATTATACGAAATGAAAAGCAAGCTGCGCATTTGTTAAAACTAGACGTTATTTTTACGTCATTTTGCGCAATAAAACTTCGTTTCGACGATTTTTAGAATTTGCGGGCGATCATATGCACAGCCCTCATGGGGCTATGCATAAATTCGATAGATATATCACCTTGGTGATCAGCAAAATTGCAGGCAGATTCGCCCGCTTTATGTCTATACGAGACTGGATTTTGCCATCTGATGGAAGAATGAAGCCCCGCGCTCCAATATTTCATCATTAAAATTATAGCGGCTGGTATGCAACCCGCTGCTGTCACCATTACCAAGGAAAACATAGGCTCCCGGCACAGCTTCCAGCAGGAAGGAGAAATCCTCACTGCCCATCATCGGCACATCCAGTACTTCAAAAGCATCTTCACCAAAGCTGGCAACCGCCACATCTCGTGCCAGTTCATAGGCCTGCTTGTTGTTGATAGTTGCCGGATAGCCCACAGCCCAGTCAAGCTGCACTTCAGCCTGATAGCTTTTTGCCTGAAAGCGGGCAATTTCATCCACGCGATCACGCAATGCTACCCGTACAGACGGATCCATTGCCCGCATGGACAGTTCAAGCACAGCCGTATCCGGAATAATATTGCAGGCAGAGCCGGACTGGAAAGACCCGACTGTTAGCACTGCAGGCTGGTGCGGAGAAATATTACGGGAAACCAGCGTCTGTAAGGCCATCACAATACTGGATGCAACCACAACCGGATCAACGGTCAGTTCCGGCATAGCACCATGACCGCCACTGCCTTTTACAGTCAACGTCAGTACATCAATCGATGCAGCCATCGCACCGGCTTTTGCCGAAAATACCCCTGTCGCCAGTCCCGGCATATTATGAATGGCGAAAACTTGCTCACAAGGAAAACGCTCGAACAATCCGTCTTCAATCATCATTTTTCCGCCGCCGAAATTCTCTTCTGCCGGCTGGAAAATCATGTGAACCGCACCGTTAAAATCCTGATCCTGCGACAGAGCATAGGCTGCTCCCAGCAGCATAGCCGTGTGACCGTCATGACCGCAGGCATGCATCACACCTTCATGCTGGCTTGCATAAGGCAGACCGGTTTCCTCCAAAATCGGCAAAGCGTCAAAATCTGCGCGAAAACCAATTGAACGATTGCTGTCGCCGCGCTTCAGCGATCCGACTACGCCTGTCTGTCCCAGACCACGCGTCACTTCAAAGCCCCATTTTGTCAGATGCTGCGCAATGAATTCCGATGTTTTAAATTCAGATAATCCGATTTCCGGCATCGCATGCAACTGATGCCTTATCTTAATCAGCTCCGGTAAAAAGCTGCTGAAATCAAATTTTCCCATAGCCCACTCCCATTATGCCCCAATGCAAATCACCTGCAAACCAGCGCGTCCATACCGGTTACGAATTCCGCATCACCTGATCAACGCACAACCATATTTGCAGGATCAGTATTTCTTATACTATTCGATGGGCGATATGCACGAACATAAGCACCACCTGTAATTGTTTTTCTTTGTTTTATCTTTCCGCCATTTGAATTTCACTTGCCGGAAACAAACCGCTCTCTTAAAAGTGCTGGATATGCAATAAAACTGACATCTTGCAGGCTGCGGTTGCTGTCTGTTTCAGCCCATGGCCAATAAAACGGAGCAGAATGTGCGTTTATCAATCAGTCTGATTTCTGCTGCGCTTTTTGCTCTGTCCGCCTGCGCGTCCAAAGATGTCGGCCCGATCAACAATCACGAAACCGATATTCAAAGCAAAAGAACCGACTATATCGCCGATCACGGCAATGACGGATCAACCGTTGTAGCGCTGGCCTTTTCAGGCGGCGGAACACGCTCCGCCGCTTTTGCCTATGGTGTGTTGCAGGCGCTGGATGAAACGGTCATTGATGAATATCCCTATAAGCGGCGGTTGATTGATAATGTCAGGCTGGTTTCCGGTACTTCCGGCGGTGCGGTTGCTGCCGCCTATTATGGCATGACAGGCCCTGATCATTATCGCGACTTTCGTGAGAAATTTTTGTACCGCAATGCAGAAGCAGGTCTGCGCACCTCTTTGCTGCACCCAGAAAATGTTATGCGCACCATCGGCGGCGGCCTGAATGACCGCAACGGCTTTGCCCAATGGCTGAACGACAATCTGTTTCATGGCAAAACCTTTGCAGCACTCAGACGCAGTGATGCGCCGACCGTGTGGATTACCGCATCGGACATTTATAACCGCACACCGTTCCACTTTACCGATGATACATTTGAAGCTTTGTGCAGCGATCTCGATAAAGTGCATCTTGCCGATGCTGTAAGTGCCTCGGCTGCAGTCCCTGTGGTGTTCTCTCCTGTCGTTATCTCTGCCATGCACAAAAAGTGCAATTACCAGCCCCCGCAATGGCTTCAAGAGACACTGACCAATCCGGATGTTTCATTAAGGCTCAATGCCTATGCACGCAGCCTCTATGCTTATCGCAATGATCCCAAACAACGCTACATCAAGCTGCTGGATGGCGCATTGACTGATAATATCGGCGTTACTCCTTTTGCTTTAGCACGGGCTGGTGCAAAAAATCCTCACGGTCCTTTGTCTCCGGCCGAGGCGGTCAAATTGCGCAAACTGATTTTCATTGTTGCTGATGCCGGAACCGAAGGGGAAGAGCCATGGGCCACAAACGTACAAGGCCCCGTATTGACCGAGATCGCCGCAGCCACAGTCTATACTGCAATCTCGGCCTCTGTGCGTGAGGGGTTTGACGCGCTGAAACTGGCCACCAATCAATGGCAACAAGATCTCATTCAGTATCGCTGTTCGCTGTCTGCAGCCAAGGTCAAAGAATATCGCGGTACTTTACAAGGCTGGAATTGCAGGGATTTATCCCTGATTGTTGAAGCTGTCAGTTTTCGTGATCTGGATAGTGCCACGCAAGTCCGTCTCAACAAGATTCCGACCCGTTTCAGCCTGCCGAAACAACAGGTTGATCTGGCCATCGCCTCCGGTCGCCAGGCAATTTTACAGCACGAGAAAATTCAGAATGCGGTTCTGGATATTCAGAAATTTGCTCAGGTAAAGCGATCAGAACAGGTTAAGCCGGTTAAACGTGCCCCTGCCGCGCTTCCTGTTTTCCATTAGAGCACTGTGTGCCAGACTTAAAGCGGTTTACGTTCATGTTGGATCGCAGTGTTCGCTCTAGATTCCTTAGTTTGTCGCATTATCCCGACGTCAAGTTGATCCAACTTGACTGTGAAATGCTCTAGCACACAAAACTCGCTCTAACACTTTTAAAATAGATCATAATTTTACTCTCAACTGACCCAAGTTTTTAAAAATTATGCTCTAAGGCTGCTGTCGTTTATACTCATATTTCGTGCCCTTCTCTCATCCGGTTATGACAATGCAAGATCTTTTTTCAGGACTGACCTCCGCGCAACCAGAGCAGGAAAACCTTGCTGAAGGCGCTGTATTGTTACGCGAATTTGCGCTGCCAGCAGAACAAGACCTGCTCTCAAGTCTGTCTGTCATCACCGAACTGGCTCCGTTCCGGCACATGGTTACGCCCGGTGGCTTTACCATGTCTGTTGCTATGAGCAATTGCGGACCACTCGGCTGGGTCAGTGATCGCAGCGGTTACCGCTACAGCCCTGTTGATCCGCAGACCGGCCGGAACTGGCCGCAGATGCCGGAGAGTTTTCTGCAACTTGCCCAAAAAGCAGCGGTCAAAGCCGGATATCCGGATTTTATACCCGATGCCTGCCTCATCAACCGCTATGAGCCAAAGACCAAACTCTCTTTGCATCAGGATAAAGATGAAAAAAGTCCGGATCATCCGATTGTCTCAGTATCGCTGGGTCTGCCTGCCACCTTTCAGTTCGGCGGCTTGAAACGGACAGATCCGGTACTCAAATATGCATTGCAGCACGGCGATGTCGTGGTATGGGGCGGCATATCACGCCTTTATTATCATGGTATCACACCTCTGAAGGACGGAGACCATCCGCTGCTTGGCCGTTACCGCATCAATCTGACCTTCAGAAAAGCGGCTTAGGGCGTGTTGCATATAATCTGATGCTCTATACTCGCCCTTTCGCTTTATTCTAACGCATGTCTTTATCCAAAAACCGATACCCGCTTTTGGGAGACATGCTCAAATTTAAAAAGAAGATTTGCAGTGCAGGAACAAAATTCACGCGATAACCTGTGATCTATTCAAAGAAAGGTAAGATCGTGAACAAGCACGCCCGCATAGACGAACTCCTTGATGATCCGCGCTGGCAGGCCGTGCTGGATCGAAAAACTGATGCCGACGGCACATTTGTTTATGCCATCAGCACGACAGGTATTTATTGCAGGCCGACCTGCCCTTCCCGCAGGCCAAAACCTGAACATACACAAATTTTCGACTATCCCCGTCAGGCTGAAACAGCAGGCTACCGGCCATGTCTGCGCTGTCTGCCGCAGCGTCAGGAAACATTGCAACAACAGCAGAACCGGATTGTTGAAGAGGCTTGCCGCCTGATCCGCGACAATGAAACCGCGCCGGATCTTAGCAGTCTCGCCGCCCATGCCGGCTTCAGCGCATCGCATTTTCATAAGCTGTTTAAGCAGATTACCGGTATCACTCCAAAAAATTATGCACAGTCGCTGCGGATGCAAAGGCTTGAACAGGAACTCAAGAACAATAAGACCTCTGTGACAGAGGCGATTTACAATTCCGGTTATAATGAAAGCAGCAATTTCTATGCCTCAAAAAACAGGCTTTCCGGTATGACCGCATCTGCCTATAAAAAAGGAGGCGCAGACATCATGCTTCAATATGCAATTGCACCCTGTTCCCTTGGTAAAATACTGGTTGCGGCAACATCAAAAGGCATCAGCTCGATTTTACTGGGTGATAATGCTGATGAACTGCTGGACGATCTGAGAAAACGCTTCCCGAAAGCTGAAATCTCTCAGGGTGGCAGTGATTTTGAAGCGACACTGAAGACCTGTCTGGAATTTATAGATCAGCCGCAGCCGCAATTCTCCCTACCGCTGGATATTCACGGCACGGTCTTTCAGCAAAAAATCTGGCAGATTTTGCGTCAGATTCCGCCGGGACAAACTGTCAGCTATGCGGAACTCGCCGGTCTTGCCGGCATGCCGAAAGCGGCGCGTGCAGTTGCCGGTGCCTGTGCGGCCAATCCGGTTGCTGTTGTGGTACCCTGCCACCGCGTTGTGCGCAATGACGGCGGTCTTTCCGGCTATCGCTGGGGTGTGGAGCGCAAACGCACATTGCTCAGCAAAGAGAAAAGTAAGGCACAAGGCTAATCCGGCCTGAGAAGAAAGACTGCAACAGCTCTGCGGCTGTTGCAGTCTTTGAACTATTAATGCTGCGCAAAAACAGAACGTTCCGTCTTTGAAAAACGGATAACCTGATAAGGCTCACTCATATCGCCCTGTTCCATTCCCGGAGATCCTACAGGCATTCCCGGTGCGGCAAGGCCGGCTTTTTCACCGCCCTCAGCAAGAAGTTTTTCAATATCCTGCGCAGGCACATGACCTTCAATAACATGTCCGTCAATAATGGCCGTGTGGCAGGACTGAAGATCATCCGTAACGCCGTATTTGGCTTTGATCGGGTTCAGATCTTCAATATTGTGTTCTTTAATCTCAAAGCCTGCCGCTTTCATGTGGTCGCCCCATGCACCGCAGCAACCGCAATAAGGTGATTTATACAATTCAACCACTTTATTGCTCTGGGCAGATGCTCCGGAAACAAACCCGCTCAGCATTAGGGCAAACATACCGGCACCGGCCACTTGCATAAGTTTCATTTTACAAAATCCTTCTTTGAGCGAATTACGCCATACTTTACGTACTGAACAGCAACACGCTGAAGACAGCAAACAGTGCCAGATGTAAAATCCCCTGAACCGGTGAGGTTTTCTGCCCGATAAAGCTGAAAGCCGTGAGCGCAATTGTCAGCAGAAACAAAATTGTTTCAACGCCGGAAATACCCATTGTCACGGTTTTATTCATCACTAGACCGATAATCAGCACCGCCGGTACAGTCAGCCCCACTGTCGAGACAAAAGCACCGAGACATAAATTGATCGCGCGCTGCATTTCATTATTCAGCGCCGCTTTCACAGCTGTAATCGACTCCGGTGTAAACACAATGATTGCAATCAATACACCGCCGAGTGCTACAGGCGCATTGACCGTCTCAATACCGTAATCAATCAGAATAGCCAGATCATGAGCCAGCAAAACAATCGGCAGGATCATCGCAATCAGAATAACCGAGCGGACAAGGATTGCCCGTTTATCCAATGCAGTTGACGCAGCATTGTCTTGGGTAAGTATATGCGCTTCATTCGCCGGCACGGTCATTTCACCCGATTTCGGTTGAATGAACAACCGGCTGTAACCGCCGATCTGCATCCACAGGAACAGACCATAGACTGCCATTGTAATTGCGGAAAATGCTATCGCCTGCACAAAGTTGAACTCACCGGCGCCGGAAACATAATTCGGCAACACCAGAGCAAGTCCGGTCAAAACGGTAATCAGCGACAAGTAAGTGACAGCGCCCTGCGCATTATATTCCTGCTCACGATAGCGCAAACCGCCCGCCAGCAAACAAAGACCAGCCACAAGATTAAGAATAATCATCATAACGGCAAAAATAGCATCGCGGCCGATTGTCGGGAATTCACCCGGCCCGAGCAGAACCGATGCAATCAGAATAACTTCAATAGAGACAATCGACAGCGTGAGAATAAGCGTGCCGTAAGGTTCACCCAGCTGATGCGCGAGATGATCCGCCTCGCCTACAACGCCAAAGGATGCCATGATGATTGTTGCAAACAGCGCAAGAAAACACAGAACTGCAATTGTGTTGTCAAACGGCTCGCTCAGCCACTGTTTGCCCCAAATGGCAAAAACAGCAACCACAAGCCATGCGATCAGAAGGCGGATAATTGTCAGGGGCGGGAAAAGTGACCGCAGCGATGCAACCTTAGTTACGGCTGGTTCAGATCGTTGTTTCATAAGGGCCTGCTCTCCATCTGCTAGAGCGCATCTGAAAAACAATTTCAGAATAATGCGCGTCATTCAAAAGGGCAGAATGCGGGTCGGAACACTCGGTTCTGATACGCTCTGCACCGGATAGAGGGGCCGTCCCCGTATGATGCAATGGCAGGTCGTCCTGCACTGTGGCTATATAATGATAACAGTCCGCTTTCGCAACCTTTACATCGCCTGAGACTTGTCAGCAGGAAGCGTCTTCAGCCATTTACGCAAGCGCCCATAAGCATTTTTATAAGGCGATGAGGTGTTGAACTGAATCATACGCCCCATCGTCCATTTCTCGTACCAGCCGGCACCATAGAGCGCTTCATCTGTCCGCTCTGAAATCTGCTGAATAATTGTTTCTTTGGCGACCTTTAAACGCAACAACAGAGCTTCATAAGTCAGCACATCATAATCACTGTAAAACTTCTGAGCCAGTCTGCCCAGCTCGTTCCATTTAAACCCCGTCTCCGGAAAATCGATCTGCTCACCGGCGCGGTCTTTCTCCAGCCATTTAATCACGAGCTCATTCCAGCCGGTGAGATAAGCCAGCAGATCCTTCACGCTCATCTGTGTATCTTTGACATGACCGGCGAGACTTTTCTCTGTAGTCCTGCCGGCCGGAACCTTTCGGATGATCCGGATCAGATTGTCAAAATTTATGCTGACAGCTTCGATCAGCTCGTCCTTCGTCTGCGGAATCGCCATGGAATCTCACCTGAATTCTGTTGATCTGCTCATGCAACAGCAAATTTAAGCCACCCGCTGATACGCAACTTTGCGTAAATCTTACGTTTTAACAAAACAGAAAAACAGCTCCGGTTTAGAGAAATCATAGACAATAGGGATAATAAATTTACAGGCAGGTAAAGAAAGCCAATCAATATTATTACTCTGATTAATCAATTTTCCAGCATTTCAAAGTCCGAAACATACCTACAATCAGTTTCAGCAAAGCAAATCCGCTTTGTCAGCATATGTCATCAAACAATCAAGCCACACAAAGCCGGGCGTTCTCGCGCCCCGGAAAGGAGTTAGCTATGGCTAAACTGGGTATCCTATTGTGCGCTGGTATTATCAGTATTACTGGCGGTAACGCATTGGCGCAGTCCTTTACAATGGACAATAATGCCAATTCAAACTCTCAGTCAGGGGCAACGGCGATTGCCATTGGCAGTTCCAATACCTCCCCGAACAGGATCAGAACAACTGTTCCTGCGATTTCTCCGGGGCTGGTAGCTGCAGGTGTTCATTCCTGCGCGGGTTCAGCCAGTGCTGGCATCGGTGCAACAGGCTGGGGTTTTGGTATCGGTTCGACCTATGAAATGAAGGAGTGTAACCGCCGCGCCTATGCGTCAGCTCTGGCAGGTCTCGGGCACAGAAGCGCTGCCCTTGATCTGGTCTGTCTCAACAAAGAGGTTCGCGCCTCATTGAATGCGACAGGTATTGTCTGCCCTTCTCAGGGGGTGGCTGCACGGCAGGTTTCATACCGCACCACGCCGACAGCCGTAGCATCCGCTTCAGTTGCCCCCGCTCCGCGCGTACAGAGAGCCTCTGCCCCCGCCCCCGTCGGCAACAAACGGACTTACTCTGCGAAAGCCCTTGGTCTTTCCAGCAGTGATCTGGAGGCCAAAGGCTGCACCCTGCGTAATGACGCGCAAAGAGGCCGTGCCTGGTTCTGCCCGCGTCCTGTCATGTGAGCAGACAGGCAGAGCATGAAAATCAACCACATGACAAAGATTTTGCCATTCGTGGATATAGCCTTTTGCCCATGGCCAGGCCTTCTGAACGGCCATGGGCAGCGGGATATATCGTCGGATATATCTGGCAAACGGGAGATTTGCCATAACAGTTGGAGGATATAAAAATGAAAAGACTTCTTGCTTTTGCAGCAGTGTCAGCACTGGCTCTTGCCGGAGCACTGCCTGCATCCGCACAAACAGTTGAATGGGGCGGCGGCTTTGTCGGCCAGTCCATGGGTAATTCAGCTGTCAGTGGTGGCGGTTTCTTAGGAGCCGGTTCCACCGCTCAGGGCTATGGCACAACCAATGGCTGGGCAACCACAACCGGTATCGGTGGTGGTGTCGTGGTACCGGGCTTTGGTATCGGTGCTTCCGGATCACTCTACAGTTCCGGTATTTCCGGTCAGTCAGGCGCCGTTGCAAACTCGGGTACCGGGTTTCTCGGAGGCTCGTCTTCAGCCAGTGCAACCGGTGGTGCAATGGGCTCATCCTCAGGCTTTGTCAGTATCAAACCCTGACTATCGCTGGATAATGTATTTTCTTGATGTCAGCGGTAATAACAATCGCAGACAACCTGAAACTTACTCTTCGCCCCCAAAGAGTAAAATAACGGGAAGTTTCTACTTCTTCCGTTTCGAAAAGAATGAGAGTCCGAATCAATAGGATACCCGCTCTCATTCTGTAGGAGTGGACAACATCCACTCCTACACAATTTCAATGTTTCAACCGGCACAAGCGGGTCAGCCGGTTAGAGCGCATCCTGATAAGGATGAAACGCCTTCGCGTGAAAATCAGGGCACTGGACTGATTTTTTGTCCCGCTCTGATCGGGATATTTAAAACTCCGAATTTGAAAATTATTTGAGCGCAAAGAAATCCTCACACCTTGCAATGCGCTCAAATAATTTTCTCAATGTCGGAGAATATATTAAAATACATTTTGATATAAATTATTCAGTTTATAGGCGACTTCAGTTCGGTTTGTAGCACCGAATTTCTTCATAATATTATGCATATGAACTTTGACTGTCGCTTCACTCATATTCAGCTCATAAGCAATCAATTTATTTGCTTTTCCCTGCCGCAACAGCTGAATGACCTGAATCTCACGGGCAGTAAACAACCCGCTTAACTCATGACCGTCTGTCTTTTTGGTCTGTGCTCTTCCCGCAATGCTGGTTGCCGGTATAAATGTTCCACCTGCCATCGCCAGATGAACAGCCTCAACACAAACGCGGATACCAACAGAGGTCGGAATATAACCGCGGGCTCCAAGCTCTATGGCACAGACGACCTGATCCCAGTCCTCACATTCAGACAGCAAGATAAGTGGTACAGGATCCCATTCAGCTTTGATGGTTTTAATTTCACCGGAAAGCTCCGGATCCGTTACTTTCCTTGTACCTATATGCAGTAATAAAACTGCTGCACTCAAACCGGCAGATTCAGCGTCGCTATGCTCCAATGTTTCGTAACAAACAATCGGCAGCCTCAAACCTGTATTAAGTAAACCATTATATAGACATTCACGATCAAGATTATTTTTGCAAATGAGAACAAGACGTTTCTCCAGATTTTTCTCTGCGATCATCATCTTATACTCCCCTGCACCTTCGGAAGCTGCCCTGTATTGCATTCCCCCGATCCTCCCTACTCTACTTTACAATCATTCATCTTATACTTGATGATTTTATTCATAATAAGCACGCAAGCAGCTTCACACCATCTGCGTTGCTTGAACAAAACTAATGCTGATAGTTTGAATTATTGCTTTTATAGGATAAGCTTGTCCTTAACCTAAGTTAGCAAAAATAAATTTTATAAATATGTGTGCCGAAATTTAATTACACAAATAGGGGTAACAACTACATCTTTTGATCTAGTGAGTTTCCGGCAAAAACGAAACGGGTTCTGTGCTGGATCGTGTATAAAAACAAATAAATAGAGCATTTCCAAAGTTTAAGTTTAATTCCGGAAATGTTCAGACACGCATTCCGAATGCCTGGAAAATGGTTTTCGGCAGAAAATCCATAAAATAACGCCATCAATTCGGCGGTTCAGTTTTAGTAAGAGCGGGGGGAGGAGGATGCACAATAAATCGCAAAATACCAATGGCGTTACCAACGCTCTGTCAGAGCTTCTCACATCGCCGCCTATTTCAGCCGACTTCGGCACAACAGAACTTCAGGCCATCTCCGGTTTGCAAGTTGAGGAACGTCATTTTCAAACAGATCAGTCGATCATTAATCAGGGTGAACGCATCCGTAGTATCCATCTCGTGCAAAGCGGATGGGGCTGTGTCTATCGTGACCTGTCAAACGGGGAAAGACAGGTATTGGATTTTCCGATGCGTAGTGATTTTGTCGGTTTAAGAACAGCTGCAGGACGCAGTTATAATACTGTTGCCGCTATTACACCTATGACCGTCTTTGAGATCCCGTTGAACTCTCTTGCCCATGCCATCAACAATGCTCCAAAACTCAGTTTTGTTCTCATCGAACTTTTTGCCCGGCAACGATCTATGCTGATTGAACATATCACGAATATCGGCTGCCGAAGTGCTTTGGTCAGAACCGCACATTTGTTGCTGGAACTGGGAGACAGAGCCAAAGCGTGTGGCATGGGCGAAGATACGGGGTTCTTCTGTCCTATCACGCAATATCAGCTTGCAGATGCACTGGGACTAAGCCCGATCCATATGAACCGCATGTTACGCGAATTAAGAGAAGAAGGGCTTCTGATCTTCAAAAACAGCAGAGTCGAATATTTAAACCGCAAGGGTCTGATTTATCTCGCTGAATATGACGGCGAGTTTATGAATATGTCCGTTTTCGACCGGGCGACACTGCATTAAAAATTAGGATATTGTCTATAATAAACACTAAATTAAACACTGGCCGGAACGTCTCCGGCCAGTGTTTTGCTATGTAATTAAGCCGTCTCGCGGCGGCCAATACCAAGAAGCTGATATAAAACCAGTGCAGCAAGAGTGGAGGTACCGATACCCCCCAACGCAAAATCACCGATCGTTACAGTAAAATCACCGGCACCGAAAATCAGTGCCACACCAACGGTGAAGAGATTGCGCGGATCAGCAAAATCAACCTTATTCACAACCCAGATACGGGCCATTGCAGAAGCAATCAAACCAAAAACAGATACCGCCAGACCAGCCAGAACCGGAGCCGGAATAGTCTGAAGAATTGCACCGAATTTTGGTGAAAGGCTCAAAGCCAGAGCAACAATTGCAGCAATAACAAAGACAAGTGTCGAATAAACTTTGGTCATTGCCATAACGCCGATGTTTTCTGCATAGGTTGTTACACCTGTGCCACCGCCGGAGCCGGAAACCATTGTTGCCAGACCATCAGCAAAAAAACCTCTGCCAATATAGCGATCCATATTCTGACCGGTAATGGAGCCGAGTGCTTTAATATGGCCAAGATTTTCAGCAACCAGAACAATAGCAACCGGCGCAATCAATGTAATTGCCGACCAGCTGAATTCCGGCTTCACAAAATGCGGCAGACCAAACCATGCAGCTGCACCAACGGCATCAAAATTAATACCTGGCACCAGCCCCAATCCGTTACCGAAGATCAGAACAAGCAGATAACCAAAGACCAGTGCCAGAAGAACTGCAACGCGACGCGTTGCTCTCGGACCATAGGCGGAAATAATCGCCATACACAGAACCGTCATCAGAGCGATCGTAATATGCGCATGCGTTCCTTTAAGCTGGCTGACAGCAACAGGAGCAAGGTTCAAACCGATAGCCACACCGATTGCACCGGTTACAGCCGGCGGCATCAGTCTTTCCACCCAACCTGTGCCAACGCCCATGACAATAAGGCCAATCAAAGCATAAAGTGCACCACAGGCAATAATCCCGCCTAATGCAACGCCAATATTGGCATTAGCACCGCTACCGCCATAGCCTGTCGCAGCAATAACAACGGCAATGAAAGCGAAAGAGGAACCAAGATAGCTTGGTACGCGACCACCGGTGATCAGAAAGAACAATAAAGTTCCGATACCGGAAAAGAAAACCGCGACATTCGGATCAAACCCCATAATCAGCGGCGCAACAATTGTGGAACCGGACATTGCAAGCAAATGCTGAATCCCCATCGGGACTGCAGCAGATGTTGGCAAGCGTTCATCGGGTAAAACGGTGACGTTGTTGGTCAAACGCCAGGTTGGAAAATAAGCCATATTGTCCCCTTACATAATATGCGTTTTTTCTTTACCTATTTGTGTCAAAGATATCCACGAAGTTCAGTGTAAAGACCGGTGCAAATAGCCAAATTACACTGAAAACATGGATTGCATACAAAGATACAGTACTGCTGAGCGGCGTATCATTTTCTTAAAGGTAAACTGTTTTTCAGATTAAGCATCTGCCATTTAACTTGAACACCCGCTCAAAGTTAACAAGTATATTTTGTCATCAACATATAATTTAAAACATAGAAGCATGAACATTATTATCTATATTACAGTAATTACTGTAAATACAGGCGATTAATCAAATAGCCAACTCTTTAGCAGAGGACACGACGATAATGCAGTGTCACATATTGCGGAGCAGATAGGCGAGTATTTCGCCCGGGAGCGGCGCGTTTTTGAT
>NZ_JAAPBB010000220.1:0-437 GCF_019730395.1 Ochrobactrum sp. SFR4
GCACCCGGTGCTGTCACATCAACACTGTAATTGGCAGAGCCTGTCACCGGATCAGCCGCATTGCCTGCAGCATCCGTGAACACGGCTTCCGCTGTCACCGTCGGGGTGGTCGCGCCTGCAAGTGCACTGCCCGGAACAGACGCCGTCCAGGTGCCGTCGCCATTCGCCGTTGCCGCATAAGGCACACCGTCAACCAGAACATTGACCGCTGTGGTCGCTGCATCCGCTGGCGGATTGGCAATCGTCACGGTAATCGCAACAGAACCGGCTGCCTCACTCGCATTGACAACACCGTCACCGGCAATCGTGCCGACACTCACCGTCGTGCCACTGGTATCAGGCGGTGTAATATCATCCGCCGTCCAGCTCTCATTACCCGTGCCGCTGTTACCGGCAGGGTCGGTCACAACAACACTGACATCGCCGTCCGGCTGAAC
>NZ_JAAPBB010000221.1:0-437 GCF_019730395.1 Ochrobactrum sp. SFR4
TATGGCTGATATTGCCATTGGCATCATCCATAATTCGGCCTTCTTTGCTGAGAAACTTCTCAGAATAAAGGCTCCAATCATTGGCCCTGATCATGGGGGCGGTACCTGTAACTGATATTGGTTGAGATAGCGCATTTTGCCCCGTTATCATCAATATGGAACAGGCCAGCACAATAGTATGAAGTAGTATCATCTTAAAAAAGAAAATATTGCGGTTATTTTTCATCGTCTCGTCTCCCGAAACGTGAAAGCATGGTTGATGTTGATAATCCTAAGGCGACGAGTGCTATCATTAACAAAACCACATAGGAAAGTGCATTACTGGACAGCCAGTTAGTGGTAATTAAACGTATATTGGTAAAAGACAGGGGCTGTGTCGACAAAAAGACTATGTTCTGAACAGGCAGGTTTTCAACAGATTGCTTCTCGCGGTTATA
>NZ_JAAPBB010000222.1:0-437 GCF_019730395.1 Ochrobactrum sp. SFR4
AGGTGGCCATGGATATCCGCTTTTCGGTCAATGCTGCCGGTGATCTGGTCTTTGATATTGATTACGCGCGTGAGGCGCTGGATCCGGCAATGGTGCAGGATATTTTGCAGGCGCTTAGCAAGGCCGCGCATCATATTGCCGCCAGTGGTGAACTGGCTGTGCGTATGCGGGAGATAACCGATCTCAGCCATTATTGTTTCAACAATATGCCGGTGACAGCGCAGGATGCACCTTTTCTGCAGCGCATTGCCGATCATATTTTTGCTGCCGGTAACAGCAAGACTGCGCTGATTTACGGACAAAAGCACATCAGCTATGCAGAGCTTGGCGGCATTGTGCGCCGTATAATGGGTGGGTTGCAGGCGCGGGGGCTGGTACAGGGCAATGTGGTTGCTGTTTGCCTGCCGCGCAGCCCTGAACATACGGCCATGGTGCTT
>NZ_JAAPBB010000223.1:0-436 GCF_019730395.1 Ochrobactrum sp. SFR4
CTGACCATGTTTCTTGCGGATTTCAGCGGAGAAAACGACATGACGCCCGTCTTCAAAGCCGAAACTGACCAGAGTGTGAGCAATCGCCGGACTTGACCAGTAAGAGAGAAACAGATCGACGCTCTGAATTTTGCTCAGATCATAGTCAGCGCTTTTCCAGTTGATCGTGTAATCCTGCTCGGTGCGCCAGTCAAAATCACGGATGTGATCGAGGCGTACCATGTCCCCAGTATATTCAGCGGTGACGGTTTGCGAAACCTCCGGCGCCCAGTCCCGGTTCAGGGATGGTTTGATCGTCTGCCACCAGACCAGCAAGGCTGCGAAGACAATGACAAAGCCGATGAATGCGGGTTTGCGATAATGTTGCAGGTCAGAGAACCAGATTGTGCTGAAGGCAACCAGAGCAATCAATACCCATAAAGCGATCACTTCATAG
>NZ_JAAPBB010000224.1:0-434 GCF_019730395.1 Ochrobactrum sp. SFR4
CCCGATAGGCCGCCAGCCCCTCGGCCGTCCGGTGCGTGGCGAAGTCAACCGACGCCTCCCGCTGCCAGTCCACGCGCTGCCGGCGAATCTCGGACAGCTCGGCATGGCCGATTTCCTCCGTGATCGCCCTAAACGGTGCGCCCGCCCCGATCGCCTGCAACTGCTCATGGTCGCCTACAAGGACGATCTTCGCCCCGCGCGCCTCGGCCTCGCCAACGAAGCGGGCGAGCTGGCGGCTCCCGACCATGCCCGCCTCGTCGATCACGAACACGTCGCCGCGGCCGAGTGTGCCGCGGTCGTTCTCCCAACCGCGGGACCATGACGCGAGGGTGCGGCTCTGGATGCCGGAAGATTCCTCCAAGCCCTCGGCCGCCTTGCCCGACAGCGCCGCGCCGTGGACCTGATAGCCCTCGGCCTCCCACGCCTCGCGCGCG
>NZ_JAAPBB010000225.1:0-434 GCF_019730395.1 Ochrobactrum sp. SFR4
GGATCTTTGGATTCCGCCAGCCAGAAGAACAGCGGAATAATCACGATCATCAAAATGATACGCGGCCAGATCATCACACCCTTACGGCCATATTTATCCGCAAGATAACCGGCAACCAGAGCGAAGATGAAGGTCATTGTACCGCCTAGCACCGTTCCTGCCTGTGCAAGAATTGCAGGCAGTTTCAATGTCTGAATAGCATAGGTGGTCATATAGTTACCAACCTGCGTCGACACTGTAGTCGCGATCATCACCAGAATACCAAGCACCAGATAACGGGTGTGGTTGGTGAAAACTGAGGTCACGATCTGTGTACCGGTTTTATCGCTCGGCGTTTCCAGTGTTTCCGGCAATGCGCGGCGGATATAAAGCGCAATAGGAATAAGCGCCAGCGATACGAGGAACGGAATACGCCAGCCCCATGACACCAGATC
>NZ_JAAPBB010000226.1:0-432 GCF_019730395.1 Ochrobactrum sp. SFR4
GAAATTCCAGAAAACTGAATTGATTGCGGAATAATCAATTGTTCTTCCCGCTCCATCACAGCAATATCTGCCGTCTGACGATCAAGATACACTGAATACTGCGCTTCAATTTCCAAAGCTTCTTTTGTAGCCGAGGACAAATCAGAAAGTTCAGGCCAAATGCCGGTAAGACGTTCCAGATCAATATCCGGATAAGAAAGAAGATCATAAAGAGAGCGACGAATGCCATCTTTATTCAAGTTTAATCCATGTGCTGCTGCAGCATTAGGTGTAATAGAAAGCGTCTGTGCAAGATCTCTTGCTTTATCCAGTTCCTGCTTTCTTTCATTAAAACGTGCCTGTCGTGCCTGACCAATCAACCCCCAGTTTTCACCAAGCGGCGTCAGACGAGTATCTGCATTATCTGCACGAAGAGAAAGTCTGAACTCTGCG
>NZ_JAAPBB010000227.1:0-431 GCF_019730395.1 Ochrobactrum sp. SFR4
CAGTACGAATGCAAGGAACATACCTAGCGCACCGATCCCGCTAATGATCCAGCCAACGAAGTTTGAAAGAACGGTAATGCCAGTTCCGACAAATGGAAACATTGCCAGTATGGACAGTGCGAGAATTGCCGCAGCAGTGTAGAATGTCACCTGATTTCCGAAGGTCACAAGACCAATCATCGGGTCGCTTGTCGAACGCGTTGGATTCATGAATTCCAACGCCTCATAAAGAGATCCTGCAGAAGGCATCCAGTCCGAAATATCGCCGCCGCTATCTGCGAAGGCAACGCGCTCATTGACGAATGCCTTAATGCCGCTTCGGGCGACGCTTTCATTCCACCATTCGACTGTCCCGTTGTAGGTGGCGGCTATCTGATCAAGAAATTTCTTTGCGTCTCCGTCGGCCGAGCCCAACAGAT
Source organism: Ochrobactrum sp. SFR4 (assembly GCF_019730395.1). Classification (NCBI taxonomy): domain Bacteria; kingdom Pseudomonadati; phylum Pseudomonadota; class Alphaproteobacteria; order Hyphomicrobiales; family Brucellaceae; genus Ochrobactrum; species Ochrobactrum sp. SFR4. The sequence goes on from NZ_JAAPBB010000227.1 coordinate 420, forward strand.
ACCAGTTGTTGT
>NZ_JAAPBB010000228.1:0-431 GCF_019730395.1 Ochrobactrum sp. SFR4
GCTTTGTTCATATCAATCTGCTCCGCAAGACGGTCAGCCAGCGGTTGTGTCGCCAATTTTTCATTTGGTTAGATGCGTGCTTATCTTTGGACACAATTATGCTGCGAGCTCCGCAAGACCTTGAATGGTGATTGGTTATCGTTTGCGAACTGGTTCTTGCGGATCATGTGGGCCACTTCGATGCCTGCGATGCTAGCTGATGCAGAATGGAATGCTTTAAAACCCATCATTGGTTTGGTGATCCGTTTGATAAAGCGATGGTCTTGCTCAAGTATATTGTTCAAATATTTGACCTGCCGGATTTCAATCATGGCACCTGTGCCGATGAATTACAGAATCGTGTTTACGGCCTGCAGTCCAGCTAGGTTAGCGTCACTCTTGTCAATGACCACCTTCTCCGGAACGCCGTTGCTTATTTAAAGAACTGTCGC
>NZ_JAAPBB010000024.1:0-21762 GCF_019730395.1 Ochrobactrum sp. SFR4
TAGAGCTATCATGAGCCGAAAATCCTCTCTTCTCAATTAACACTGTTTTGTCTCAAGGGCGCTGATGTCGGACATATCGCATATCAGGTAATACAGTCACTATCAGCAAGCGTTCAGCCGAAGTAACGACACAAAATATACCTGCCGGTACAACTGTTCTTGCACCGATTGTCATCACCAGCGGCAATAACCCGCAGGAGACTGTTTATACAACTCCGGGATCCGTCAGCTATATTTCTGCTCAGGATATTCAGCGCGTCCCGCCAACATCACTCGGCGATATTTTCAAATCAGCACCGGGTGTTGTGGCACCGGGCAGCCGTATCGGCGCTTCAGTGGATGTCAATATTCGTGGCCTGCAAGGGCAAAACCGCGTGAATGTTATGGTCGATGGCACGCGACAGAGCAATCACACCTATCGTGGCTATCGCGGCAGCCGCACGGAAGTTTATGTCGATCCCGATTTTCTTGGCGGTGTAGATATTGCCAAAGGTCCGGTCGCCACCGCCGGAGGTGTGGGGGCTATGGGCGGCGTTGTGAATATGCGCACACTTGAAGCCTCTGATATTTTGAAAGACGGCAAAAATTATGCGCTGCGCATCAAGGGTGGTCTCGGCAGCAATACAACTTCGCCTCCACCAACCAGCAAAAACATGGGTAAAGAAGATAAAATCACCTATCCGAGAGATTCACGCTTCGGCATGTTTGACGGCGACAACTGGTCAGGCAATATTGTTGGCGCCTATGCCAATGAGGATTATGAATTTATCGCAGGTATTTCACGCCGTCAGGCAGGCAACTACTTCGCCGGTAAAAAGGGCAAAGATTCTTACTATTCTCCGATTCATAAATCAGAAACCAAGCTCTCGCCTTTTGGCCCTGGCAAAGAGGTTTTCAACACATCGCAGGATATGACCTCAGCTTTGGTGAAAGGGAAAACCAGCTGGGGCGACGGACATTCTCTCGCACTTGGCTATATCTATTACGAGAACAAATATGGGGAAATGGATGAGAATTTTCTGCCTTATATTCGCGGTGAAAACTCATATTACCGCGTTGCTCAGCATGATCTGAGCCACACACAAACACATACCCTCAACTCCACCTATGAATATAAGCCGGAAGAAAGTGACCTGATCAGCCTCACTGCTAATCTCTGGTACACGGACATAGCGTCTGAAAGTAATGTGATCCGCGCCTATAGCGGTGGTGCGAGTTACGGTGCCCCGCCAAGATCTGTTGAAACTGGTATCCGTACGATCGGTGGTGATGTTACGAATGTTTCAAATTTCGACACGGCACTTGGTACATTATCGCTGCGCAACGGAATTGAATATGTGCGTGAGCGCGCCAAAGAAGATGGCGGCACAAGTCTTTCCGGTACATATCTGGGTGCCAATCCGAATGGTGAGCGGACATTAGCCAGTATATTCAACCATACAAGCCTTAAAGCAACAGACTGGCTGACAGTGTTCGGCAGTTTACGCTATGACTATTATCAAAATGAAAGCGAACATACCACACTGGACGAATTTAATGAAAAGTCAGGCACACGCCTGAATCCTTCCTTTGGTATCACGGTTGAGCCATTAGACGGTTTTCAGATTTTCAGTAGCTATACCAGTGGCTGGCGTCCGCCCAGCCTGCGTGAAACTGCCGTAAAACAAGCCTCCGGTGTATCCCCTAATCCAAATTTGCGGCCGGAGACCTCTGCCAATATTGAAGTCGGCATTAATCTGCTGCGTAACAATGTGTTTCAGGATGAAGACAGACTGGGGTTCAAAGCAGTCTATTTTCACAACACCTATGATGATTATGTCATTCGCGAACGCTTTGTCGATCCTGAAGGATTTTGGCGTTATCAGTGGGGCAATATTGATAAGGCTAAATTTAATGGATATGAATTCTCTGCCTCTTATGACAGTTCTGCTTTTTTCGCTTCCGCAGGTCTGACACTGTATTCTGAAGCAACCTTCTGCCGTGATAAGAAAGCGAACCTGATCACGCTTATTCTCCCCGCCGGATGCGGTGCAGACAGAGTGGCCTTTGACTATGGCGTCATGAATATACCACCGAAGTATTCGGGCAATATCACAGCAGGCGTAAATCTGCTCGAAGAGAAACTGACCCTTGGCAGCCGTGTTTATTTCTTCGGCAAACGTTTTGGTGGCTTTCAATGGCACACAGGCGCTGCAACGGAGGCACCTTATTACCATCCCGGCGCTATCGTTGATCTTTTTGGCAGTTATAAATTCAACGAAGATGTTGCGCTTGATTTCAGCGTAGAGAATGTTGGCGACCGATATTATCTCGATCCGCTTTCAACAGGACTGGTTCCTGCGCCCGGTCGCAGTTTTAAAATGAGTTTCAGCACCCGTTTCTGAAACAATTTGCCCTTAAAGAGACTTCAGGCCATCCGCTCCGGCAAGCTGATGGCCTGAAACACATAGTCTGAATGTCCGGTCAAAAGACTGCGTTTAAATTTTTCTCTCACGACCTAATAGCCACAAAAGATAAATCCCGCCCAGCAGGCCGGTGGTAAGACCAATCGGCATTTTAAGATTGAGCGGTGAATTCTGGCTGAGCAGATCAGCCCCTAATAGTAAAACAGCCCCCATCAAGGCACCGGAAACGACCGGCACATCCGGCGAGTGCGTTAAACGGCGCACCAACTGCGGCGCAGCAAGCGCGATAAATGCAATCGGCCCCGCCGCAGCCGTTGCGATTGCCGTCAGCCCCACGGCAGCAACAACCATAATCAGACGGCTTTTTTCTGTAGCAATGCCCAGCTGTCTGGCTGCATCATCCCCCATCTCGAGCAAATTCATACGGCGCGCATAGAAAATCACCACAGGAATAATCAGCACGAAACCGAGCGCTGCCGGTATGGCATGTGCCCATGTCCGTGTATTCAGTGAGCCTGCCAGCCAAAGCTGTGCGGATGCGGCCTGATCCAGATCACCCGCAACCAATAAAACAGTATTGATACCGGAAAGTATGGCCCCAACACCAATACCGGTCAGGATCAGCCTGTAGCCGCCCGTAGAGCCCTTTTTCAATGACAATACAAAGACTAAAATCGCCGCACCGATACCGGAAAGCACAGCTGCAAGTGACGTCTCCAAAGGCCCGGCATTAAACAAGATTATCTGAATAATCGCGCCTGTCGCCGCACCTGTTGTGAAACCGATAATATCCGGTGAACCAAGTGCATTACGCGATATGGACTGAAAAACAGACCCCGCCATACCAAGTGATGCGCCAACAAAAAGCGCGGTTACTAAACGTGGCAGGCGAATACGCCAGATCACGCGGTCAGTCGTCGGATTATGACCGGCTCCAAACAAGCTATCCATGATCTGGGACGGGGTAAAACTCAACGTCCCTCTGCTAATATGCAGCAGGCTTAAAGCAATGATACAAAGCATTAAAATACAGCAGATCGTTATGACACGCCTGCGCCACTGAACGGAAAAACTGCCTGTTCGGAAGATAATTTTATTACCGGTTTTCATCATAGTTTATTCAACCGGTATTTACGTACAACAAAGATGAAAAACGGCCCGCCAATCAGCGTGATAATAATACCGGCAGCAATTTCAGACGGCGGTGCAATGATACGGCCAACCACATCCGCACCAAGCAGTAATATTGCCGAGAACAATGCGGAATAAGGTAAAATCCAGCGATAATTCGGGCCCGTCATCATTCTGGCAATATGCGGTGCAACCAAGCCGGCAAAACCAACAGGCCCTGCTGCCGCTGTTGCTGCACCGGCCAGCAACATCACCGCACTACAGGCAATGATCCATGTCAGCCGGATATTGACACCCAAAGCCTCTCCCATATCTCTGCCCAAAGTTATTGCATTGAGATTTCCGGCAAGGATAATGGCAGTGATCAGGCCGATGAAAACCGCGGCAGCGAGAATGACAGTCACATCATAACCCCTGCCCTCGACAGACCCTGCAGACCAGTGCCGCACCTGATCCAGCACCGTCAGCGGCGAGTTGACGATAATAATACCGGTCACCGATGCGAGCACGATCGACAAACCGGCGCCAGCCAGTACAAGACGAACAGGATTGGTGCCCGACAGATGTGCCTGTCCGAGAAAAAACACAATGGCCCCAGCCAGTCCGGCTCCGATAAAAGCAAACCAGACATAATGCTGCATCGAGGTCAGGCCGAACAGCACCATACCACTCACAACAGCCGCTGCGGCACCGGCATTAACACCTAAGAGTCCCGGCTCCGCCAGCGGATTGCGGGTAATTGCCTGCATGATTGCACCGGCCACACCCAGCGCCAACCCCGCCAATACCGCAACTATGGTACGGGGAATACGCAACTCCCTGACGATCAGGTGCAGATCGTTCTGAGGGTTATAATTTTGCAGGGCATTAAATGTTTCACGCAATGCGATTGTTCTGGAACCCAAAGCCAGACTGGCCAGCACCAGAATAACCAGCAGCAGAATGCCCGATATCAAACCATAGAAACGTCGTCTGTGCCATTGCGAACGGCTGACCATGCGGCATTGCGCGACCTTTTCAGAGCAATCACTCATGGTGCGGAGAACTGCCTGACAACGGTTTCAAGCATTTGCAGTCCGGAATAATAATCAATCCGGAATGATGTTATACCAAGAGGATAAACCCGTTTGCCGGAAACAGCATCAAGATTGCGCAAGACCGGATCAGACAAAAATGCCTGTACGTCCTCTTCAGAGCCGCGCATCAGAAAAACAGATTTTCCGGTAATTGCCGCAGATAAATTCTCATGCGAAATAAATGCAAAATCCGTACTCCGGCTGACATCCGCCTCAAGCTCTGCAGGAAGTCCGGCCACTTCAAACCCGAGCGCAGTCAGCAACTGTGCCTGCGGGCTGGCTGGTTTGGCAATGGAATAGCTGCCGCCAATACTATAGCCGACAATACTGACCGGCTCTGCGGGACGCTGAATTTTGCCCGCCGCCTCTGCAGCAAGGCTGTTAAAACGGGCAATAGCCTGCCCCGCCTCAGCCTCAAGTCCTGTCGCCCTGCCCAGTTGTGTGGCAATATTCTGCCAGCTCTGGTTGGAATAATTCACAACAAGTGTTGGTATATTCTGTGCTTTTAACTCAGCATAGTGCGGGAGAACACTGTCAGCACCGGTCGCTGATGCAATCAACAAGTCCGGTTCCCAGCCGATAACAGCCTCAAGATCAAAATCAAGATTGGCATAAAGAATTTCAACACCGCGCTGATCAGCAATCTCCGCCCATTGCGTGAAAAAACCTTTTTTATCCGTCAGACCGCTTGGCGTGGTTGCTGCTGTTGCCACAACCGGAGCATTGATCGCCAGCAAAATTCCCGTCACGCTCGGTGTAGTGGAAACAATCCGTAACGGCTTTGCTTTTAAACTCAGCTCACCGGCATCGTGCCTGATGATACGTGGCCAGTCTGAATTCTCTGCAACCCCGGCAGACACCGAAAACAGTAAAGCAGATATCGCTGCAAACAGGACGAAAAAACGTTTTGCAATCATCATAACGGATTCTTTTTCTGCTGATTTCGGCCAGATAGCGGCGGCAATAAATACCTGAGTAACAGACTCCATATTGCAGAATGCATTCTACAATGCAATACACATGCAAAGTTTGCTGATAAGTGGAAACCCCGATGACGCATCGCCTGCATGCTGATGACATAACGCTGCGTTATGATGAAAGAACGATTTCGCAAGGCCTTACCCTGGCCATTCCGGATGCATCTTTCACAGTGATTGTCGGGCCAAATGCCTGTGGAAAATCTACTTTGTTACGGGCACTGTCACGTCTGCTGAAACCCGCAAAGGGACAGGTCATTCTCGACGGTCAGTCAATTGCAACGCTACCACCAAAAGAAACTGCGCGACGTTTGGGACTCCTTCCGCAAAGTTCTGTCGCGCCGGACGGCATTACTGTAGCCGATCTTGTTTCCCGTGGCCGCTATCCGCATCAGTCATTTTTACGTCAGTGGTCAGCGGCCGATGAACAGGCTGTCATAAAAGCAATGGAGGCCACACAAATATCAGCCCTCGCCGACCGGCAAGTCGGAGAATTATCCGGAGGTCAGCGCCAGCGCGTGTGGATTGCTTTGGTTCTAGCACAGGAAACACCAATCCTGTTGCTGGACGAGCCAACCACCTTTCTGGATATTGCCCATCAGATTGAATTGCTGGATCTGCTCGCTGATCTCAATCATCAGGGCCGCACGATTGTTGCTGTCCTGCATGATCTGAACCATGCCTGCCGATATGCATCGCATATGATTGCCATGCGCGAAGGAACCGTTGTGGCTGAGGGAAAACCGGAAAATATTGTTAGTGAAGAATTGATCGACACCGTTTTCGGCCTGAAAGCCATGATCATTGCAGATCCGGTTTCCGGCACGCCGCTCATTGTCCCTACAGGCCAATATAAGCCACGCAGATAAACCTATTCCGGTCGCAAACCGCTGGTCGCCTGATTGACCAGTTTTGCCTCATGGAACAGCGCCATACGTTCTTCTTCAGTTTGCAGCTGCCCGAGATCTGTCACTGTCGTCATAACGCACACAATCTCCTGCTGGGCATCGAAGACGGGGGCTGCCTGTCCCGTTACATTCGAAAGCAGATGGCTGGTCATTTCTGACCACCGCTCTGAACGCACCTGATCAAGCACCGCATTATCAATTGGCCTGCCGCGAAAATGCGGTGGCTGCAATTGGCGTGCAGCTTTAATATTCGCCTTTGGCAGAAAAGCCTGAAAAACCAGTCCGCAGGCTGTATTATCAACGGGCAGAATATCACCCAGCGCCAGAGGATTGACTGAAAAATACGCGCTTCTGTACCAGCGAACGAGTGTCGGCCCCCTGTCCGTCCAGATCGCAATACCACCGCTGATCGCATGACGATGGGTCAGGGCTTTCATATGTTTTGCCGCGACCTCCACCGCATCTATACGCCTTAGTGCACTGACGCCAATACTGAGTGCTGCCGGCCCCAGATCATATAGCCCGCTTACCGGATCCTGCTTGGCAAGACCTTCTTTGACGAGGCTCTGTAAATAACGATGCGCCGTAGAACCGCCGGTGCCTGCACGGCGGGCGACTTCGCCAAGGGCGAGTTCACTTTGTGCATTGGCGAGAATATGGAGAAAGCGCGTAGCAATCGACACGGACTGAATGGTTCCCGAACGCTTTTCAGGAAAGACTTCCGCTGAATTATCCGTCTCGTCTACTGGTATTGTCAAACCGGTCTCTCCTCCCGTTGCTACGCCACCAATACGCAGACCGGCAGGGCAGCTCTAGTCTAGCCTTGTAAACGCATGAAGTCATTCATGATTATGGCTATTTCACAGAAGCATCGTTCATATGCGGCAATCTGCGCACCCATGACTGAGTTGCCAAAATGCAACAACAACCATTATCAAAAGCAATTACCACCTTGCGGTATGCATTCCTTATTGTGGAATCCAACAAGGATCGTTTATTGAATATGAATATCTTACTCATATTTTAAGGTCATGCCATGTCGCGCCGGTTCAATCGCAGATTTTTCTATAGTGTCAGCACTGTAACGCTCACCGCTCTGATGGCACACAGCGTTCATGCGGAAGATGCAGCTGCAACCGACAGCAAACCTCTGGTTCTCGCACCGATCGTGATTACCGGCGAAAAACTGGAGCGTGACCTGCAAAAAACGGCAACCTCGGTCACCATCATTACCGGCAAAGATATTGCCAAAGAAAAGACCGGCGACACATCCGTCACCGAAGTTCTGAAAGATGTACCAAATGTCGTTTACAGCGACAGTGTCGGTGCGCCGATTATTCGCGGACAAGATACGCAGGGGCCGAATAACGGACAAAATGTCTTCTGGGGCGGAACGGTGCCGCGCGCAACCATCAATCTCGACGGTCACTATCTGAACTATAATGAATACTTCTTCGGCGCGACATCCGTATGGGACCTCGATAATATTGAAGTGTTCCGCGGCCCGCAGACAACATCACAGGGTGCAAATGCCATTGCCGGTGCGATTGTCGTCAATACCAAAGATCCGACATTTACTCCTGAAGCCGCCTATCAGGCAGAAATCGGCAATTATAACGCCAAACGTGCGTCCTTTATGCTCTCCGGCCCGATTTATAAGGATGAGCTCGCGGCACGTCTGGCCGTCGACTATTCCGGTCGCGATACATTCATTGATTATATCAATCCGGCTTTCCAGCACGGAGATACCAATCAGGATTTCCGTGCACTCAATGCGCGCTTTAAAATGTTATGGCAGCCGGCAGAGCTTTCCGGATTTGAAGCAAAGCTGACCTATTCCTATAACAATACAAACCGCCCCACACAGGAGGCAGCCTCCGCACCTTTTGGCGATCTTGAACATACAACAACAACAATGCCGACATGGAAACAGCACACCAGTACCGGTATTCTTGATCTCAGCTATGAGCTCGATAACGGGATCAAACTGTTCAACCAGACCCAATATTCAACATCAAGCGTCAACCGCATTACCGGTGTGATTAATAATGGCGATGCCGACGTTGACCAGACCAACATCTCCAATGAAAGCCGCGTGAACTTCGGTAGTCAGGACGATGTTATCAGCGGTGTTGCGGGTATTTTCTATGCCCATACAAAATCTGACGAAGCGCTGTATTTGCGTGGCATTTCTGCCTTTGATGACAAAAAGGACAATATCGGCGTCTTCACAGAGGTCAGCTACAAATTAACGGATCAATGGACGGCAACCGGTGGCCTGCGCTATCAGCAGGATAAAATCCGTCGTAACGGCACTTCAGTTATGGCAACAGCACCGGTCAATTATGACGAGACATTTTCAGCGGTCCTGCCAAAACTCTCACTTGCCTATGATGTAACACCTGATCTGACATTCGGCGGGCTGATTAATCGCGGTTATAATCCGGGCGGAGTTTCGCTCTATATCAATCCGGCAGCAACAGTGAGCAGATGGCAGCCGTTCAAAGAAGAAACGCTGTGGAACTATGAGCTGTTTACACGCGCAAAACTGCTCGATGACCGGCTAACAGTCAACGGCAACGTATTTTATATGGATATGAAAAATACCCAATATAATATTCCGGTTGAAGTCTCCACCGGTGTCTTCCAGTCCTACACGATCAATGCCGAAAAGACCCATAGCTATGGTATGGAACTCGGACTCGATTATCAGGTACTCGATAATCTGACACTGAAAACCAGCGCCGGTATATTGCGTACCAAGATTGATACAATTTCTAACAACGCTGCTTATGAAGGCAATGAGTTTGCCAAATCCCCGGGCTACATGCTCAGCATCGGCGCAAGCTGGGATGTTACGGACAAGTTCAATGTCTCCGGTCAGGTACGTCATGTTGACGGCTATTTCTCCGATATCGCCAATACGCCGACATTCTGGATCAAGCCTTATACGGTAGCAGATGCACGGATGAGTTATGCCTTCACCGAACAGGTTGAACTCTACGGCTTCGTCAAAAATATCTTTAATGAACGCGCCCCGACTTACATGCAAACCAATCGCGGTATTGGCGGCGTTGAAGCCAGTATGACACTGCCGCGCATGTTCGGTGTCGGTATTAAAGGCAGCTTCTGATTGCAGCCACTTTTCCGCAGCCTGTTTCAGGGCTGCGGTTTCTATGAATGACAGACACTCTGAAAGCATGACAGGAAAGCGCGATGGCTCATAAAAAACTTCATATCGGCATGTCGCTGGCTCCCACATGGCTCAGTGGTGACGGCTGGCGCCATACCGGCAGCAATATCGAGTATACATTCGGCACCGACTTTTTTGTCGATATTGCGCGCCGCGCCGAAGCTGCAAAACTTGATTTTGTCTTCAGACCGGACAGCCTGTTTCTCAATGCGCAAATCATGGAAACCAGCCCGGGTTTTGGCAGCCTCGATTCAACCGTACTAATGGCGGCACTGGCGCGGGAAACCTCCAAAATCGGCCTGCTCTCAACTGTCTCCACGACCTTTATGCCGCCTTATGTGGTGGCACGGCAGATCATGTCGCTACATCAGATCAGCAATGGCCGCGCAGGCTGGAATATCGTGACCGCCTTGGACGGCAACGAGAATTTTGGCCTTGAAACCATGCCGTCCTCGGATGAACGCTATGCGAGAGCTGCGGAGTTTACCGAAGTTGTACGCAGTCTATGGGCGAGTTTTCCTGATGCCGCTTTGAAGCGTGACAGGCAGAGCGGGCAATTTGCAGATACAAGCCTTATTCAGCCTGTTCACCATGAAGGTGCACATTTTAAAGTCAAAGGCCCGCTTAATCTGCCGTCTTACCGTGATGTAACCATTCCGCTGTTTCAGGCAGGTGCTTCTCCGGCAGGCCGGAGCTTTGCCGCATCTGTCGCCGATGCAATTTTCTCGGCCACGCCTGATCTGGATGCAGCAATTGATCTGCGGAAGGATTTGCGCGGCCTCGCAGAAAGCCACGGGCGCAAAGCAGATGATGTTCGTCTGTTGCCGGGTTTAAGCCTCTATCTCGCTCCGACACGCAAAGAAGCGGAAGAACTTTTTATCTATACGCATGCGCGCACCAGCCGTGCCCGCAAAATTGCCTCGATCCGTGACATGACCGGCCTTGACCTGACTGACTGGGCAGATGACCAACCGGTCAGAGCGGCAGACCTGCCGCCTGTACCGGCCGTTTTGCGCAGCAAAACCCATGCCGGTCTGCTGCGCAGACTGATTGAACGTGAAGAACCTGTTTTACGCGATTTACTCCACAGGCCGGAAGTAATCAGCGCGGGGCATTGGCAGGTTATCGGCACCGTTGACGATGCCGTTGACAGTATCAAACACTGGCACGACGCAGGTGCGATAGACGGCTTTATTACTGCACCCGGCGGCTCTTCCGGTTCGATGGATCTGGCACTGGATGAACTGATGCCGCGCTTGAGTGCGATTGGACTGCTGCGATCAGAATATTCCGGTGATACATTGGCGCATCATATATATGAGTAACTCTCCCTTACTCACACCGACACAACACATAGACCTTTGATTTCAATCGTTAGATAGCACCAAAAACAGGAGTAACGTACTTGGTTTCAGGTGCTTTCTAACATTCCCAGAATTTTCAGAGGTGATATAAACAACCCTCAAGAATGACAAGAAAACAGACGTAAATTCACCGTCAATATGTCACATCCCGCTAGTCACAAAACCGAACATAGCCGAGATGAACAGAGTTCTTTCTATTTATAGTGAAACTAGTTAATATAAAATCATGATAAAATTGCCATTTTTTTATAAATACAACCATCTTAAATCATGAATTCCAGACCAGAAATGATGATTAAATCTAAATAAAATATTTTATTATTTAGGTTGATATAACTGCTTCTCAAGCAAAATACAACGATATGTTAACTGGCACTATTGTTTTTAATAAGTGATTTTAGAATATTTTGTATAATCAGCAAAATATCTCGCTAAATATGCAAATCCATGCCGCTTCATTTACTTGTACTATAAGCGGCAAATCTAGCAGCGGATGGAATATTCACAATAAATCCGTAGTCCTGCATGAAGAGGCTCTTTCGAACGAAATCGTCGCACAATGTCGCTAACAAGCTGTGAACGGCAGAAACATTTCGTACATTAAATTATTGTAATTGTTGCGAACTTAATATATCAAGTTAAAGACTCCTCTCGCGCATATAATGAATAAAAAATAAGAATAGCGGAGCATCGGACAATTAAATGGGATAGCAACTAAAATGACGGAAAGCGCATAAATTTGCGTGTGAATGTATTTTTATAAATGTTGCTAAAGAGGCCTATTCGTGCAGAAAACAACTCGTGCAGTTAATTTCCATGATACTGGACGTATTAACAACATAGAGATTCTAAACACGAGCGCACAATGTGGATGGCACAATGTGTATGTGTATACTGCTGTCATACGCCCATTTAATACTGATTTTGCCGCTGTGGATTCATTATTAATTTCCATGGTGCTCGAAGGGGACATTCGGGGCACTTTAAAAATCGGAAATTTAGTAAGCGATATTTTTCTGCAACCAGGATTTATACTTTGCCTGCCTCCTGATGTTGCCTTTGAAGCTTCAATATGCACACATGCAAAAGTCATAAATATCTACATATCAAAGGATTTACTGCAAGATATTGCTTTTGAATTTTTAACTTTAACAAACACATTATTTAATTTAGTTCATAATTTTCAAATTATAGACGGGTTCCTTGAAAATTTTATTGGTACAGTGAACAATGCTCTTTGCTCCGGCGGACATTTCTCGCCGCTGGAAATGCAGTATATCGCACGCACCATAGTCGCCCGCATTATTGCCAGATATTCATTATGCGCATCGGATAATCCGAACGTAGAAACAGGATTACCCCATCCTGTGCTTCAAAAGGTTTACTCCTTTATTGATGCACATCTTCATCAGCGTATTAGCGTAGAACAGCTTGCATCTATGGCAGGAGTAGGAGCTGCACAGTTTGCACGCTTGTTTAAACGCACAACAGATGTCACTTTGCATCAGTTTATTATTAAGCGCAGAATTGAGAAGGCACGCAGCCTGTTAACTGACACCAATATGCCGATTATTCAAATTGCTTATGAATGCGGTTTTGCGGATCAGGTTCATCTCACCCGGCTCTTTGGGCGTTTTATAGGCTCCAGCCCGGCACAGTTTCGGAAAATGAGAAAATAGTTACTCAGCCCCCCCCCACAAAGCCTTTTGAATAAATGCAGCTCACTGCCACGATGCATGCTGATTATGTTGCGGTGAAGCGGGTAGTTTTTCTCCTACATTAAAGCCGCCAAACCCAGATAGTTACGCATTTGTCTCTCCGGAGTTTTCTCTGGCCTCGTCTTTTAGTGCCTTTGTATCTTCACACCGGCTGACTTGCTTCTCGTAGTCAAACCTGTGCACCGAATTTATGTTCCTCTTGCACCGGAAACCATCCCGCAGGCATTGCGCATCCTTTAGACTCGGCACTTAGATGATCCGGTTCTTGCTTATTTGCATAATTTTAAGGTGCAGTGATGAAAATATGGGGTCGAACTAACTCAACAAATGTCCGCAAGGTACTTTGGTGTGCGGAAGAGCTTAATCTTAAATATGAATCCATTCCGGCAGGTGGTGAATTCGGGCTCGTAAACGAAGCGTCATATCTTGCAAAAAACCCCAATGGCCGCATCCCCTGCCTTGAAGACGGAGAATTCGTGCTTTGGGAATCCAATGTAATTGTGCGCTATCTGGCTAAAAAATACGGTCAGGAATCTTTCGCACCAGCTGATATCCAAACCTGGTATGCGGCTGAAAAATGGATGGACTGGGCATCCTTGTCTTTCGGAATGCCTTTTCGGGATCTATTCTGGAACCTGATCCGGCATAGCCCCGAGCAGCGCAGTGAAGAGGAAATCGCTCTGGGCATTAAACACTGTACGCCTTTGATGGCCATGGCAAATGCTCAGCTGGAAAAAACACCTTATTTATCAGGCAGCCACTTAGGGATTGGAGATATCCCTTTAGGCGCTATCGCATATTCGTGGTTCTCATTTCCTATAGAACGGCCATCAATGCCGGCTCTGGAAGATTGGTATGAAGGACTAAAATCCCGTCCGGCATACCAAAAAGGTGTCATGTCGCCACTCACCTGATCATCTATGTCGCAAAAACCAGCAATTGCTTACAAATACATATTTGAGAGCAATTGCTGGTTTAATAATAAACTTCAATTTGCATCCAACCTGAACTCAATCTCAAATTTTGAACTCGGAAATGGCAAATTCTGCATTGGCTGCGACAGCTTCAAGCCTCGCGATCTTACGTGTTGCATAAAATTTCAGTGCGCCAGCCCCTGCTGAAAATATACCGCATAAGAGAAGCGTAACAGGCAGAACATACCATCGCAACCAAACCGAGCCACCTGCCAGCCAACCTATTATTGTTGCGATCAAAATCATGCAAATCACCCAGAAATTACGCTTCTGAGCAGTATTGATAAATGTTGTAATAGCAGCTTCATGCTTTCTCAGCCTAACCAGTTCCTGACGCAGTTGTGCAATATCTTGCTTAAGCTGTTCAAGCTGAGGCTCATGGGTTTCCGTATTCGGCAAGAAACTTCCTGACATTATATTAACAAAACTTATTGAGCTTTTAGACGGATTGAAGCGCGGAGCCAATAAAGCCTCAACGGGTTAAGGCCTTATTCCGGCAGAGCACGCTAAGTAATCAGGATTAAAGATAATAATATTGAAATATTATCGCTCTCTCAAAGCCTCGCCTGCTTTGTTGAATGGCTTCACGAGATACTCGAACACAGTTTTACTGCCGGTATGAATATCGACTGATGCCACCATCCCCGGCACGATCGGAAACCGCTCATTATTCTTGTTAAAAAGGGCGTCAGTTTCCGTCTTAATAAAAACGCGGTAATAAAATTCTTCCGGCTTTACTTCATTTTGGATCGTATCCGGAGAGATACTGACAACCTTACCCTCCATCCCTCCATAAATTGCGTAATCATAAGCCGTAATTTTGACGCTGGCCCTTTGTTGCGGGTGGATATATGCAATATCCCGTGGTGAAACACGGGTCTCAACCAGAAGCTGCTCATCAAGCGGAACAATAATCATCAGCTTACCATTTGGCGGAACCACGCCGCCTACGGTTGAGACCTCGATATTTTTAACAATACCGCGTACCGGTGAGCGCAGTGTCATTCGTTGAAGTGAATCTGAACGACCGCGAATAACAGATGAAAGCGCCTCAACATCCGCATTTGCTTTTGCCAGCTCTTCACGGGCTTTTACAATATAATCCGATTGTACCTCTGTTTCTTTCAGCTGCAGCTCTACCAGCTGTCGTTTCAAGCGAATGACTTCCACGTTACTCGCTGCACCCATTTTAGTCAGCGACTGACTGATCGCCAGTTCGTCCTCAACAAGCTTTTTAGATTCAGCGATCCAATTCAACGACTCTGTTAAGCTGCGGCGACGGGCTTCATATAATTTTGTTTCTGATGCAATCAGTTCGGGAAAACCATTAAGATCCTGATGAAATGCAACTTCCGTACCATTAACCTCTGAGGTCAAACGGGCAGAGCTGGCAAGTGCCGCCCGATATTTAGCTGCGCTTTCCTGCACCGTCGCTTCCGTAACCGTAGGATCAAGTTGTGCAAGAATTTGACCCGGCTCGACGACATCATCCTGCCGGACATACAGCTTAGCCAAAACACCGCCTTCCAGTGACTGTACCACCTGCTCTTGTGATGTCGGTACGACTTTGCCCGTACCGGTGGATACCTCATCAAGCACTGCCCAGTAAGCCCAGATCAGCATGACGAGGAAAAGCAGAAAGACAAGCCGGACAAGTTTTTTGGAACGGTTCAGTCTTTGACCGTCCTGACTTCCGTTTACCCAGTTTTCAAAATCGTCACCAATGGCAGCCATCGGCTTCCTCACAGTTCTGTTTTGGGCATTGCAACTTTGCTCATACCGAACAATGTCTGCAGACCACGCTCTTTTGTGTCATCCAAAGCAATCTGACCATTCTCGACGACAAGTAACCGATTAATCAGTTCCAATACCCGCATGCGATGTGTTGCAATAACGACCGTACGCCCCGTACTCCATTTCGAGAATTGTTCGATAAAATGCCGTTCGGTCGCTTCATCCATCGAGGATGTCGGCTCATCAAGCAAAATAACCGCCGGATCACGGATCAATAAGCGAGCTAACAAAATTGCTTGTTTCTGCCCGCCTGAAAGACCGGCTCCGCCCTCCTGAACAAGATGTTCAAGCCCTTCAGGTAGTTTCTTGATAAAGCCATCAACTCCAACCATGACAAGCACGCGTTGAATTTGCTCATCAGACGCATAAGGTGCGCCCATAGTAATATTCTCACGCAGTGTTCCGAAGAAAAGCCGTGAGTTCTGTGTCAACAAGCCGACATCGCGCCGCACATCCGCAGGATCAATCTGGGGCAATGACAAATTATCCAGCAAGACCTCGCCGTCACAGGCATCCAGCAATCCGGACATTGCCATCAGTAATGTCGACTTGCCTGCCCCGTTCCGCCCCAGAACAGCAATATGCTCCCCCTGTTTTACTTGTAGTTTTTTCACCAAAAGCACAGGGGGTGTGTCTTGCCCGCCGTAGCGGAACAGCGCGTTTTTAAAACTATAGGAACCCGATATATTCGGACAATGAATGCGGTTTTCATGATCAGGATGATCAACAGGCATCCGCATCAGATCATCAAGACCTTTCTTGGCAATCCTTGCATGCTGAAAACGGCCGGCAATTTGAGAGATTTGTCCCATAGGCGCCAGCATTCTTGAGCCAAGGATTGAAGCGCCCACTAAAGCACCGGTCGTAAGATCTCCGCTGATCACCATGGGCGCGCCGATAAAAACAGTCAGCGCATAAACACCCGCCTGCACATTTTGTGTCCAGACACCCAATGTATTCGTCACGGAACGCAACCGGATCTGCGCTTCACCGGTTACCGCATTAAAATGGTTCCATTGCTGTTGAAAACGGCTCTCTGCCTGCAGGGACTTAATATCTTCAATGCCCTGAACAGTTTCCAGAAGCATGGCATTCCTCAATGAGGCTTCGCGCATAGCCTCATTGGCATGTCTGCGCAGTCGCGGTTGCAAAAGAATTCCCGGCAACAGCAAAGCGGCAAGAGCGGCCAGAGGGATAAAAACAAGTGGCCCTGTCAGCCACCAAAACAATATAAGAAACAGCAGGAAAAAAGGTAAATCCGCTATTGCAGCGACCGTTGTTGACGTCAGCAACTCCCGCACCTGTTCAATATCCCGCAACTGCGAAATGAAAGAGCCGGTGGAGGCCGGTCGGGCGCGGTTTTTAATTCTTAAAGCATGCCCGAAAACCACATCAGACATTTGCAAATCTGCTTTTTTTCCAAGCATATCAATTATGCTCATACGGGTTCTGCGCATCATAAAATCAAATGCAATTGCCAGAACGACCCCGCTAAAAAGCACATATAATGTATTAAATGACTGAGCCGGAATAACACGGTCATATATCTGCATTGAGAAAATAATACCGGCTAATCCCAATGTATTTGCGATGAGTGAAGCAATCATCACATGGCTGTATGACTTTAGATCACTGAAAATTATCCGCTTCAGCCAGTTATCTTCATATGGTTTGATATAAGCATCAACCCGCACATCAGGAGCACTTTTTGATAAACGGGCAAGTAAAACACGCTGCGTTTTGACAAGCAGCTCGTCGAGCGGAAACTGGTGTTCCAATCCCTGATCACCGCTCAGCCAGACGCCAGCCATCTGGCCTTGGGATATTTTATGAACAACAGCCAGCTGTCCGCCTTGCAATTCAAGCACGAAGGGCACATGCCACGCAGAAAGTTCTATTTGCGGCCGCTCTATAAGCTTAACGCTTAATCCGATTCGCCGGGCAATTGTACGGATTTTTATTTCATCGCCGGAACCGTCATCTGCCTGTGCAGTCAGGCGCAAACTCTCCGGGGAAATAGGAAGACGATAGTATTTCGCTATTAAAGATAAAGATTCCAGCCACATATCATCATGAAACTGTCTGTCAGCTTCCTGATTAGCTATGCCGGAGTTTAATTTGAGCTCTTCTCTTGAAACATCACCGCCCTTCATTGAACCGTCGCCCCTCCGCGCAGTGTGTCCGGATTAATACCAAAACTGTTCCTCAGCTTGCCTGAATTATAAAGGCAGCCAATATTTAACAAACGCAAATCATGTTCAGTATTGGCAAGCTGAAAACGGGATTCATGCAACTCTTGTTCCGCATTTAATAAGTCCAGCAGAGTACGGGTACCAAGCTCTAAATATTGCTCGCGGTAGAGATCTCGTGTCTGTACCATCATGCTCGCGCGCGTCTTTAAAGAACCTTGTAACCGGCTTAATGACCCTATCTGACTACGTGCTTCCATCAAATTGCGCTGCACATCATAACGCGCTCTTCTGATTGCAGCATCCGCTGTTTCCAGAGCATATGCCGCAGCTCTTTTCTTCGCATTGGTTCTGCCACCATTATACAAGCTGGAAGATACATTCAGCCCTACACTGTAATCCAGCCGTCGATCACGATCGGTCGTGTTATTATATGATCCATTGAGATCATAGTTTGTGGATGCTTCAAGAGAAACAGTCGGCAACGCTTCTGCTTTATTCATCGACAGCTGTGCCTTAGCTTCTTCTTTCTCAGCCTCAGCCTGAAGCATTGCAGGAACATCCTCCCACACAGGATTAGCCACGTCGCATGATTTGCTGAGCCATGCAGGGACATCTGAAACAGGACGGGCAGAGGCACTGCCAATCAGAGAACCTAAGGCCACTTGCCAACGATCAAGCTCAGACTGATATTGCAATTGGGTAGCTAACGCGGTTTCGACACGCGCATCGGCCTGAACTTTGTCCGACATGGTGCTCGCGCCCTTATTCGTCCGCTCTTCAACCAGACCGGCGATACGTTTCACCCCTTCGACTTGTGCCCGTGCGAAACCAGACAGCTGCTCATACCGCTGTACTTCTATCAGCGCATTGGCTGTGTCTCGTGAAAGATTGTCCACGGCAGCCAGAAGACGTGCATGATTGAGATTTTTCCCCGCCTTCTCAAAATTTACCGAGCCTGAGACTTTGCCAAAATCATACAATAATTGCGAAGCGGTAATATTAAAATCCGGCCGCCAGCTATCACGGTTGCGACTTTGATAGCCTGAACCAATGCCCGCCTTTAACTGGGGGTAATATCCGGCTTCAGCAGCCCGTATACGCTCATCTGCCTCGTAAATCCGTCCGGTTGCCTCGTCCACTGCCGGATGCCATGCGACAGCCCGCCGGACTGCAGTCTCCAGAGTAAGAGAGCCGTTATCTGCGCGCTTCGAACCAGCTTTACTACTTACGTCAGAATGACTTGAATGATCAGCGGCTGCAGCATTTTTATTGACAGTATCCGATGAGGATATCTCTCCGGCTTTTGGCAGCACAGTTTTTTTTGAAGAAGGTACAAGTTCAGCCTCTGATGTCTGGCAACCAGACAAAAGAAAGAAAAACAATATTATAATTGTCAAACGTCCTAAGACCGTATTTTTCTGCATTTACAATCCGTTATGCTCAGTCCCCTGAAAGCTGCAGTTAACCTCCGCCACGATTTAAGCCGCAGCGGAGGTCAAAATATTGATCAGGCTATATGCATCGAATGTAAGTCATCATCCTTGATCAGAGGGTCCAGGACCAAATGAGCAAGCGGATCTTCCGGCATCATTGTCGTCATAGGTGCCGTGAGATTTTCTGTGAAAATACTCGCAGGTTCAAATTCATCAGACATTGTATCGCTGAACGGCAGCGTCACATCATTGCTGCCATCATCAAGGGCAAAGTCTTGTAAAAGATCTGCCATATTATGATCTTGTCCCGCCGGAGTGTCATCTGCATCCGCCAGCAAGTCGTTCATAGGAACAACATCCGCATCATCAATGGAGAACGCAACCATTGCCGCACCGGAATCTACAGTATCACCCTGAACAGTCGTATTGATTGTTACAGTCAGCGTTGCTTCCTGATATGTTCCGTTATGTTCAATACGGTACGTGAATGTATCCGTATATTCACCCCCAACAGCAGCACGGCTATCAGGTGTGTAGGTATATGTACCATCTGCATTGATTTGCAGCGAACCATATGCCCCCTGAACAACCTGCGGCGTGCCGGATACAACATTGGTAAATGTTGTGCCATCATGAGAGATCGACAATGGCGGAATGTCCGCACCCACAAGATCATTTGCAAACAAATCGCCATGAGCAGAAAATGCGTGAGGATTTGGTGCATATTGATCAAGATGAGTAACCTCAGAAGTAATGTCCACCGAGAAACTTCCGGCAACACCAACCCCTGTGGTAACGGTCCTGATACGATATTCACCCGCATCCAGATCAGGAACCAGAATTTTACCCGGCCCCCCGCTTCCTAACAAGCTTAGCAATTGCGATGAATTGTAGGCCGCATGGCTCGTCCAGGTATTTGTTCCTGGCGTACGCACTTCAACATAGACCACAACCGAACCGCCGAGACCAAGCAGATTACCGGCATCAATGGTTAAGGTAACATCCTGAGTGGTGTTCTGGGCTACAGTTAATGATGCACTTATCTTTTCACGCGGCAACAGCGTGATCAGCCAGCTATCACTAATCGCATCATTCATATTCACGCCGGCTGTCACAAGATACTCATACTCAATACCGGCTTGTGCAGTATCATTCGTTACAAGCGCGCCATCAATATTAATTGTCAGATTCGCGGTTGTCGAATTTGTGCCGTCCGAAATTGTATAGCTGAATGTATCCGATTGCCCCACAGAAGCTGGACTACCATTCGGTGTATAGGTATATGAACCATCCGCATTGATAACCAGAGTGCCATGATTACCCTCTATTGTGGCACTTCCGTTATTGAGCTGTATGACCTCCCCGTCACTGTTCTCAATCTGGGTGACTTTCGTTCCGGGAACAACCTGATCTTCTCCGGCCTCTCCGCTGGCGTTTATATCCGGATCAATCACATTTCCGCTGACCGGCGTATCGCCATCAGCAAAACTGTGCTCAGTCAGCGAGACCGACACTGATGTATCCTGAATAAGCGTCAATGTATTATTGAGAAGTGCATGCGCAACAGCACCAAGCACCTGATCAAGCAGATGAGACAAACCTAAAGCATTCAGGCTGTTACTCAGCACTTCAACAAGATCACCGGCACCAAGTGCAGTCGTTGTATCAAGAACAGGCACCAGAATATTTTTGACGACTGTTCCCAGAGGCAAATTTAGGCCGGGTAAAAGCGCTCCGTTCAGTGCGTTTTCAATAGCGGCCAGTACAAGAGCCTGATTTTCCTGACCAAGGACAACACCACCTTGTCCGAGTTCCTGCAGCGATACCCCGTTACCGTCTGCATCCAGCAATGTCCCAAGAGCACTTTCCCCTTTTCGGACCACAACCTTATACTCACCCGGAGCAAGTCCGGTAATATTGGCAACAAGAGTGTTATCCCCTGTCAGACCCAATATTCCTGTACCAAGAACATCCCCCACAAGCGGATCGTTACCTGTTGTCAGGACGTGAACAAGATTACCGGCTGCATCGTAGATTTCTACGTTGAAAGCATCAGCAACAGCGATCAATGCATTTTGACTGACCTGGATTACAATATCACCTGTAGAGCCCTGTCCCACAGTAAAGCTGACACCCGCGGCCTGACTGCCATTATCCAGCAGCCCAAGAAGCTGCAGATTTTCATCCGACACAGGGGCATGCGTTACGGATTCACGAGTACCCATATCCGCATCAGCCGCATCATTTGCGCCTTGAAGGCTGATAATAGACGTAGCGCCTAACGAGCCGGCTGTTCCTGTATTACCGGCACTGTCGGTTTGACGGACTTGCACTGCACCGGCGGCATAATCTCCCTGCGGCAAGACAAAGCTTGTGCCTGTCCCATTGTTCCAAGTCATACCATTATCAGTCGAGTATTCCCACTGAGCGCCGCTCTCAAGATTGGTGACTGTAACCGTACCGACACTCGATATGCCATCGCCACCGACACCGGTATCATTTGCCAGTTCAAGAGCAGGTGCACCCGGTGCTGTCACATCAACACTGTAATTGGCAGAGCCTGTCACCGGATCAGCCGCATTGCCTGCAGCATCCGT
>NZ_JAAPBB010000229.1:0-430 GCF_019730395.1 Ochrobactrum sp. SFR4
TGCCTGTGCTACCTCGCCGATTGAGGTGAACATCAATCCCAGCACCAGATTGATACCGATAAAAGCCACGCCGATGGTAACAGCAGCGCGAAAAGCTTTGCCGACCTTCGCGCCGAGGATAACGGCGATAATAAAGATTACGATTGGCAGCAGGACTGTGGGCCCCAATGTGTCGATCGCAGATTTTAGTCCATTAAGAAATTCATTCATATCTCCATGCCTCCCGGGATATGTAAGGGAATTAGTATGCCGTGAACTAACATTTGTCTTTTTATTTGTACTAAAGTTTATCTGTGAAATTTATGCTCAAGTCAATCGGGGCTCTTCACTCGTCTGCTGGAGGGAACGAAAAGTCATGTTTTACGCGCTTTTCCTGCTGATACTTGCTCTGAAAAGAGTGTTTTGAGCGCCTGCTTTTTACGTTGCAGGG
>NZ_JAAPBB010000230.1:0-430 GCF_019730395.1 Ochrobactrum sp. SFR4
TTTTATCTGGGTGATACGGCGCTATTACCTGTCCGCATCGGCTGCGAGGCTCTCATGATGCGGGATGTGGCAATAGACGGACACAAAATCATCCGCCTGCGCAATGGGCTGGCACTGCGGCAACGGGATTTGCTGGCCGGTGCAGTGCTGTTTCTGATCATGCTGGCGCTGATCATGCTGTCGCTGAATGTCGGGGATATTCATGTCGGCCTGAGCGATATTCTGCCGGTGATGTTCGGGCAGGCCGCAGATCATGATCAGAATTATGCCATTCTCACCGTGCGGCTGCCGCGTATCATACTCGGTTTTCTGGCCGGATGGAGCGCTGCACTGGCCGGTGCCGTGCTGCAATCGGTTGCGCGTAATCCGCTGGCCGAGCCGGGATTATTCGGCATCAGTGCCGGTTCCATGACCATGATCCTCATTCTTC
>NZ_JAAPBB010000231.1:0-430 GCF_019730395.1 Ochrobactrum sp. SFR4
TCCATGGTGTGCACTGAATTGTCGCCAGCGTCATCAGAAAATTCGGAGCCGGTGCGTTGAATTTCACCGTAACCGTATAATCATCCGCAGCGCTCACATCTTCAATCGCAGCGCCGATGGTACCATTATAGCGGTCGGTACATTGGAAATCGGTTTCTGCATTCAAATAACGCTTGAAATTCCAGACAACATCCTCGGCCTTCATTTCACCGCCATTGTGAAATTTTACGCCTTTGCGCAAATGAAACACATATTCTGTTGCTTCCGGATTGCTGGTCCAGCTCTCGGCCAGCATCGGCTTAATGGTCAGGTCTTCGCCATAGGCGACCAGACCTTCAACCACATGCGCCAGAACCATATCTGATGGACCATCACGGTTCACGCCCGGATTTTTACTGCCGATATCGGAGTGCAGAGCCAGCCGCAGAGT
>NZ_JAAPBB010000232.1:0-429 GCF_019730395.1 Ochrobactrum sp. SFR4
AAATGAGCACCATCATTGAAACGCCCCGCCTGCTGCTGCGCAACTGGCAGGAAGATGACCGTGCATTCTTCCATGAGATCAATTCCGATCCGGAAGTGATGGAGTTCTTTCCGGCTTTGCGCAGCCGTGAAGAATCCGATGCACTGATGGATCGCATCGTGGCGATGATCAATGATGACAGTTTCGGCTTCTATGCCTTGCAAGAAAAAAATACCGGCGACGTTGTCGGCTTCACCGGTTTGATGAGAACAGATCTGGAGCCATTCATGCCAAAAGGCGTGCTGGAAATCGGCTGGCGTTTGGCAAGGCGTTATTGGGGCAAAGGCTATGTGACCGAGGCTGCGCTTGCCTCGCTCGCCTATGCTTTTAATGAACGCGGACAGGATGAGGTTGTCTCCTTCGCTGTCCATAATAATCACCGTTCAACTT
>NZ_JAAPBB010000233.1:0-428 GCF_019730395.1 Ochrobactrum sp. SFR4
AGCAGATGCCGGAAATTGAACGCAAAAATTTCGTCATCTTCACATCTGAAAATGCCCATTTCAGCATTCGCAAAAGTGCGCGTATTCTCGGCCTTAGCGGCGATGCGGTTATTCCGGTGCCAGTTGATGAAAACGGCCGCATGTCTGCCGCGCAACTGCATCCGGCCATCATGAAAAGCAGACAAAACTGTAAAGTGCCGCTTGCAATTGTCGCCACTGCAGGCACCACTGATCTGGGTGCGATTGATCCTTTATCCGAGATTGCCGATATAGCGGAACTGCATAATCTCTGGCTTCATGTCGATGCAGCCTATGGCGGCGGATTGCTTTTCACACCGCATCGCGACCAGCTTAAAGGTATTGAACGCGCACATTCCGTGACGATTGATTTCCATAAAATGTTATTCCAACCAATCAGTTGCGGAGTT
>NZ_JAAPBB010000234.1:0-427 GCF_019730395.1 Ochrobactrum sp. SFR4
GACCCCGTTGCCTGATCAATAGCACCAACAATAGTCGTAAACGCATTCCCCCATGCTGTCGCCGCATCCTGCATTGTCGCAGGCATTTCACCGGCCTTTTCGCGAAGCTCATCAACACGCTTTGTCAGGGCATTGTAAATCACGTCACCGGTAATCTTCCCCTCTGCGCCAAGCTTGCGCAATTGAAGTGTCGAAACACCAAGTTCAGCGGCCAAAACGCTTGCAACTTCGCCACCTTTGGCAATTACAGTGTTCAACTGATCGCCTGAGAGTTTACCAAGCGCCATTGCACGAGACATGGCCTCCTGAACAGATGTTGCCGTTTCAGCTTTTGCGCCAGACACAACAAGCGCATTATTTAAGGCTTCAGTATAATCAAGAGCCTGAGCTGTAGACTTACCCAGATCGCGCAACACACCAGCATTCG
>NZ_JAAPBB010000235.1:0-427 GCF_019730395.1 Ochrobactrum sp. SFR4
GACATCGGCGGATCGCGTTGCAACGCGCCGCCAGTCCTTGAGGCGGCCGAACATGATCTCGATGCGATTGCGTGTTTGTAGCGCCGCTTGTCATATTTGCAGTTTCGCGCCCGCCGAACCTATCATTTCAAGCGAATGTGAAAGTGAACCCAAAATCCATGAATTTGCATCATTACAACACCAGATAGATCATATAAGCTGGACCGCGAACCAGCAAGTCCCCCTAAGATCTGAAGCTGAAATATGAATGCGTTATTCTTTTGCGAATATAGGGCCTGACAATTGAGGAAAGATTTTAGCCCGGAATGGAGCCGATAGGCCAATCACCAAAACTCGCCTCAATTTCCGAAGCTTCGGATGAACAGATCATCGCAAGTGAAAAAGCTTTTTCACCCGCTGCATACCAAGCTGCCTCTTGGGCATTCTT
>NZ_JAAPBB010000236.1:0-426 GCF_019730395.1 Ochrobactrum sp. SFR4
TGGATGCCAATATTCAGGATATGCATAAAGACGGGACGATTGCGGCAATCCTGAAATCCTATGGTCTGGATGAAAAAGCAGGTGACACCGGCGAGCCGATGTTGATCGAATAGACGCGTTTACAGAGGCGGAGCAGCAGTTGAATTCTTTATGCCTACGGCAAAAAGGACAGCCATTATTGCTCCGCTCTTTCAATGAAGAATGACACAGTCCGTTTCATAAGGTGCTTATCATGACGCTCGACAGTTACTATTTGCTTGGCCGGTCGGGGTTACGCGTCAGTCGCCTTGCACTGGGCACAATGACCTTTGGCAATGCCGGTATTCGGGGCATTGGCGGCTCTTGGGGAACAGATGAAAATAATGCCCGTGCTATTTTTCATTACTATATCGATAAGGGCGGTAACTTTATCGATACGGCTAATTC
>NZ_JAAPBB010000237.1:0-426 GCF_019730395.1 Ochrobactrum sp. SFR4
GAGGTATAAATATGGAATACTCAGCTTGGCACTGCGTTATTCAGGACGGTAACGGCGCTGTTGTCCCTATGGCAAAGATTACCGTCCGCAATACATCAACGGGAGCGCTTGCAAAATTGTACAGCGCTCGTGATGGCTCCGCACCAAAGGCAAACCCATTTAATGCAGATGAAAACGGGCAAGTGTTTTTCTTTGTTGCCGGTGGCTCTGCTGAGAGCAGAAAGCCCGAGTATGGGCTCCATATGTGTGAGATGGAGGATAATTAGTGAGGGAGATGTTGCAACCTTAGAATTAGAGTGGCAGGAAAAAAACGGACCTAAGGTCTTGCCTCCAACGACTAGAGGTTTTGGTTCCCGTCTTATAAAGATGGGTCTTATGGGTATTGGTTCATCACATGTCGACTTCAAGGAAGATGGATTACATGCG
>NZ_JAAPBB010000025.1:0-16821 GCF_019730395.1 Ochrobactrum sp. SFR4
ATAGAGCTATCATGAGCCGAAAATCCTCTCTTCTCAATTAACACTGTTTTGTCTCAAGGGCGCTGATGTCGGACAATCTATAAGCCGGTTACGCTGTTTGATGCTTTTGTCAGCTATAAATTGCGTGAAGATGCCGTGTTGAATGCGTCGGTTCAGAATATCGGGAACCGTTATTATCTGGATCCGCTGGCACAAAGTTTTATGCCGGCACCAGGGCGAACCTACCGCGCCGGTTTCTCGGTAAAATTCTGATGCAAAAATGCGCCCTTTCTGCAGAAAGGGCGCATTTTTTATTCCTCAATTATTGTTATCTGCAAATGAAATCAGCGGCTACTTCTTGAGATAAATCCCCGACAGTTTTCCATCAAATCCGTCAAGATTTTGAGCTGATAATCAAATACGAGAATTTCACCCTTACCGCGCTTTATAAAGCCGTCTTGCTTCATAAATTTGCTGACGCGTTGGGTTTCTTGGTATTTTTGCCTGCAGGTTGATGCAGGTGTTACTCTTTGGATAAAGAAAGTGCCGTCGCTGAGCGGAATTGGCGGTGTTGAATACTGAGCATCTTTTTCTGCTTCAGTGGTTGTACATCCTGCTACAGATACCAAGACAAAACTAAACATAAATCGACGGAAATACACAAGTACCCTCTGGAGTTGATTTAAATATGATTGATTTTATCATATTATAGATGTAATGAAAATTTTAAAGAGGCATTGCGCACAGTCAGCTGGCAGATTGCACAAGCCGGAAGTTTCACAACAGAAAGCTAGACTTCATTGGGCTGGGATATTCAAAACCTGTTTCGGAGTCACGCAAGGGGTATTGCCAGTTCCCTGCGCCGCCGTGGTTTGAATAATGAAACTGCTGCAGATCTTACGCAGGACACATTCGTGCGTGTTCTGACAACACCGCCGCCCGCTGCCACCGGAAACTTCAATCCGAAAGCATATTTGTATAAAATCTCACGCAATCTCGGCACCAATTATCAAAAGCGTGAAGCGCTGATAACGACCGTAACAATTGACGATGCAAGTGTGCCGGAGATCGCGGATCAAAAGCCTTCGCCGGAAGATATTGTGCATTCACGGCAATGCTTACTGCAGACCTATAATGCACTGGCAGAATTGCCGGAGCGTACACGGCAGGCGTTTGAGATGCACCGTCTGGGCGAAAGAACAGTTGCTGAAATCGGTGAAGAGCTTGGTATATCCACCTCGAGAGCATGGGCACTCATTCGTGATGCCTATAAACATATCCTGTCCCGTGTAGACGCATTCTGAAACTCGGCATAAACAGGATGCACTGAAAAATCGTGCGCTGCCTTTAAAAACTGATACGAAATGGACCGGAATGAGCGAGCCGCATACAGATCAAAACCAGTTGCTTGATGAGGCGATTGATCTGGTTATCCGGCTTCAGAATGATCCGGATAATGCTGTATCCGGCGATATGATCCGCGCATGGCGGGCAAGAAGCCCGCTCCATGAGAAAATCTGGCTCCGTATTGATAAGGCCCATGGCGCATCGGGTGCGATTTTATCTCATCAGCGCCGTGAAGAACGCCGGAAAAATATCGGTCTGTCACGCCGTCAGTTTATGATCGGCGGTCCGGCTTTGCTGGCGGCAGGCGGGTTGTCTTATTCCTTTGGTAAAGAGCTGTTGTTGCGCGCGCAGGCTGATTATATCACCGCAAAAGGTGAAATGGCGCAGATCACACTGCCTGACGACAGTCTTGTGACACTAGGGCCGGACAGTGCAATTCAGCTTGCCTATGGCTCCGACCACCGTGAGGTTAAATTGCTGCGCGGTATGGGCTTTTTTGAAGTCAAACCGGATAAAAGCAAACCATTTTCAGTTTTGTCAGACACTGTTCGTGTGACGGCACTGGGTACTGCTTTTGATGTTTCCAATGATGCGGGCGTTATCGCAGTGTCTGTTGATCATGGCGTTGTTGAAATGCAATCACCCGATGCTGCGCTGGGGGCAGGCAAGCGCCTTGAACAAGGCCAATGGATTAATTTTGATCAGACGACGCAAACCATTGATCAGGGTGTGCGCGAGGCTGAACAAATCGCGGCATGGCGAGATAAGCTGATCATTGCCGAGAGAGAAACGGTTGCGGTGCTAGTTACCCGCATCGGTCGCTGGATGCCCGGACGCATTATCATGGCCAGCCCGACTACCGGCGCGCAACGGGTCAGCGGTGTATATGATCTGACCGATCCGCTCCGTGCATTGGAAGCTGTGGTGCATCCGACCGGTGCGCAGGTGCGCCAGTTATCGTCTTTGGTCACTATTATTACGCCGATTTAAAAAATATGAGTAAAAAAGTAAAAATATTGCAACCCCGATTGTATTACTTTCAGGGTCGCATTTCTTCATCGACAGAAAGCACGATCCTTCAGGAAATTTGCCAAGAAATTTGCATTGACGGAGAGTGCGCCGATGGGGTCCGGAACTTACAAAAATACTTTTAAAAACTGCACGCGCAGAATGCTGTCTACGACATTCATACTGACTGCGGGTGTCAGTTTAGCAGGCATCAGCCCGAGCGCATTTGCACAAACACAGGCACAAACCAGTTTCTCTGTGCCTGCCGGTTCACTGACACAAGCTCTGACTGTTTTCGGCAGGCAGTCCGGTTTGCAGATCACGTATCTGGCTTCGGTCGCTGCGGGTAAAACATCCAAAGGCGTTTCCGGAAATGTCAGCCGCGAGCAGGCTTTATCCAGTATTTTGCAGGGCTCCGGCCTGACTTATTCTTTCCCGAATGCGACCACCGTTGCAATCACTCAGCCTAATGAAGTCAGCAATGGCGCAGCTGCCGCAGATGGCTCACTGGTGCTCAACACAATCACCATCAGCAGCGGCGGTGTTATTGGCAGTCATGATGATACTTATACAACTGCGGGTTCGGTCAGTTACGTTTCAGCGCAAGAAATAGAGCAACGACGCGGCACATCGGCAGGCGACTTTATTGCAGGCATACCAGGCGTTCTGAACGGCGATACCCGCAACTCCGGTGCTATTGATGTGAATATTCGCGGCTTACAGGGACAAGGCCGCGTTCCGGTGGTTATTGACGGTGCCACACAAGAGCAGACCGTCTATCGCGGTTATAATGGTGCACGCTCCGGCAGCTATGTCGATCCCGATTTTATTGGCGAGGTTTCTGTAGAAAAAGGCCCGAGTGCCGGTGTGGACGGCTCCGGTGCGATTGGTGGTGTTGTGCGTATGCGCACTCTGAACGCCGGCGATATTCTGCTGCCGGATCGCCAGTTCGGTGTCCGCATACGTGGTGGTTTCAATACAAACAGCACCACGCCACCGGATGTGCTGACGCCAGGCGGTATGGCTGGTGGTTCTTATCAGGCCGGAAAACAACCGACCACCCGTGACGGCGGCAATATGGATCGCCCGGGTTTTCTTGATCCGACAGGCGGCAACGGCAGTATCGCTGCGGCTTTCACGACAGACTATATTGATGTTGTGGGTGCCTATGCGAAGCGTAAAAACGGCAATTATTTTGCAGGTAAAAAAGGTGACGGACAACCCTATTTCGTTGACCGCACCACAGATCCGGATTTCCCGAATATTGGCTATGAAGGACTGTCGCCCTGGAAGGGCGGAGAAGAAGTTCTCAATACGTCGATGGAAAATGAGTCCGTTCTTCTGAAAAGCAATATCCGCTTTGGCGATGATCACGCGCTTGAGCTCAGCTATATGAGCTATAGCAGCGAGTTCGGTGAAATTATGCCAACCCGGTTGGGCACACATACCAGTGCTATTGGCGGTTTTCAGTCTGAGCCGGACACACTTGATCTTAAAACCTACAATGCCCGTTATAAATGGACGCCGGATAACGATTTCATCAATCTGAAAATTAACGCATTTCGTACGGATATGGATCACCGTGCCACAAATCTGCTGACACTGTTTGGTACAACCACGACATCTGTGCACTATGCGCAGACAATTCGTGATGGCATTACCGTATCGAATGAAAGCAAGCTTGACTTTATTCCCGGTGAGTTCCGACTGGAATATGGTGGTGGCTGGCAGCGTGAAACTGTGGGACTGCCCAAAAATCTGGATGACCAGAAGTGGGTGATTGATCATTTAGAGTTTCCGCCCCGTTCCGGTAAACGGACGGAGAAAAATCTGTTTGTTAACGGAACATGGGAAATTACACCACAATGGACCGCAACAGCGGGTCTGCGCTATTCGGATTTCCGCACGTCGGATGATAATTACAGCCTTCGTGCAACCGGCAACTGGCCGAATTTCTCCTATGATCTGATACCGGGGCAAGTGAGCCATGTGACGGGGAATGGCTGGTCAAAAAATGCTTCATTGAGCTGGGAGCCGATCACAGATCTGCAACTTTACGGCCGTTATTCCGATACGATGCGTATGCCGAGTATTTTTGAAACACTGAAGGGGTTCTCAACGGCCTATTTGCCATTGGATATCAAACCGGAACAGGCACGCACTTTCGAGCTTGGTGCTAATAAAACATTTGAAGATTTCACCGGCAATGATGATCGTCTGAGATTGCACGCAGCCTATTACAATAATCACATTGATGATTATCTGACCCGCTCCAACATCATTTATAAAAATCCGGTTTTTGGTAATATTTGGGGTCTGGGAATGACCAATCTGGATTATGCCAAGATGACCGGTTTTGAGCTGAGTGCCGATTATCAGATCGGAAACCTCACCGCTAAACTGGGCTGGAACCATGCTATCACATCGCTGTTTTGTGCACATCCGGGCTCATTGTGGAAACAGGATAATCTTTGCAGCGAGGGCGGCTTTACCAATAGCTACGCTCTTCAGCATGTGCCGCCTAAAGATACGGTCTCGGCAGAATTTGCTTATAAAATGCTGGAAGACCGCCTGACTTTGGGTACCCGTATTTCCTATTATTCTCATCGTTTTGCCGAAAGCAAAGCCGAAACAACATCAGAAATCCAGCCGGGCAAATGGCGCCCGTATACGCTGGTGGATGTTTATGGCAGTTATGCATTCAATGAGGCGACAAGACTTGATTTTGCAATCGATAACCTGACTGACCAATATTATATGGATGCTCTGAATGCCTCGCTGATGCCGGCACCCGGCCGTACTTTCCGTATGAATATGACGGCTAAATTTTAAACCTGCGTCGCAAATTTTCACCTCTTCCGCGCTATGACGTCTTGACTATGTATAGTTGGGAAGGGGGGGCAGTGAATTGTCTTACCCGCTTCGCGCCGACCTGTTTTCCTTCACGCGGGCGTGGCAATTGTGTCGACGAAACACAAATTTGTTGTTGTGGCTCTTGCTTCAATGAAAAGAGTAGGCCGCCAGCGGCTCTTCTTGTTTTCTGCAGAGGGGAAAGACCGGCTTATGCCTCTGTAACAAGAACTTAGTCCGTATGACCTTTTGGACACCGTGTGAAAGGATGCGCTCAATCTGTCAGTATTGAGGAACACACCATGGTGGTGTGAACAACATGATATTGGAGAGGGCAGGGATAAAGTGTTTTATGTCGGCTGCGCGGAAAAGGGAAAACCGGAGAAAATTTTATGACCGTTTATACAGACACCACCCGTTTCGACGCCTGTGCCATGACCGAAGACGAAATGTTGAAAGTTGCTCTGATCGGTTTAAGCCGATCCCGACAATTGAACTCCTACACGATTGACAAAAGAGAGCTTTGTGCCTGTCGGAGCCAAGCAGTCACGCACACGGATAGAAGGGAAGGCCGAGTTTACAAAACATCTCACTTGCCTGCGCCGCATCGATGACGGCAAAACCTATTCGATTCATGAGAAAGTCTTCGCATGGGTACGGCTGACACTTCAGCAAACGACCCAAACCGCGCCGCCATGTGGATCAATCTCAATAGGATAAAAGACCACAATGTAGAGGCGGAGCCGGTCAGCAAGTGAAGTTCCATATCATCATAGACATCATGCTTTGTGCTACTCAGTAGTCGAGATGCAATTCCATCTCCAGTTGAGTAAAGTCTGATTGCAGCCAGCCGCTGGAGATCAGGAATTTGGCGGCTTGTGAAGCAGGCAAAATGGCGGGAATGGTCCAGGACTTATTCGGGAAATGGCCAAGCAGGCTTGCCATAAAAAGCCGGCCAACCCCATTTAGCCGCTTTGCGGGATGAACAGCGAATGCCAGAAGCCGTGCGACTTGTCCAGATGCGTCCACAAGCGCAGCAGCGGTTTCGTCGGGCGTCTGGAACGCTTTGATCGGGGCGCTGGCGCCTGCAAAGCAAATCGGAGCGGTCTGCCAGCTCATATCGCGCGGATAGGAGCCGATGAGCAAAGGCAGGGTCACATCCGTAGAGGACGGAATTGCCCCGTTCTTCGGCCCGGCCGGATCGTGCATATAGCCCACGAGGGTCCGCCGACGTTTAAAGCCGGCCTTCTCATAAGTTGATATCGCCTTTTCGTTGGTTTCGATCACTTCGAGGACCATTCGGTCATCGCCACGAGCACGGGCGCCCGCAATTGCATGGGCAACGGCGTGCTTGCCAATGCCAGCTCCTCTCAAATGCTTGACTACTCCGAGCGCCGCGATACGGCTGACATTGCCGCGCCGAGCAATCAAGAGAATGCCTATGGTCTCCTGTCCCCGTGTCAACAGCTGGCTCGAAACGAGGTCGATGTTCTCCGCCTGGATGCGACGGGCAAGCGATACAGGATCGAAAGAAACCGGCACGATATAGCCTTCATACGCCATATTGAGCACATCACATGCTTGAATGAGCGAAGCATCTGCGAGGGAGTGAAATGACAAATTGTTGGTCAATTTTGTTCTAGCCTATTTGGATCATTGATAAGGAACCAGCATAACATCTTCGATTAGAATTTGCGTACCTGACCGCGATACGTGTCTTGGACCGCATGTTTGATGAAGTCTGTTATATGGTCTGGTTTCATAAGGTTTATTATGGAACTTATTGATGCGAAGCAGACTGCCAAACATGATATTACCGCTAATAAGCATCATAAAATGTTCAAATAGTTTTAAAAAAATCACAAGAAACCGTCACTGAACTGTTATCTGCCACTGTTAGGTGCCTGCTCAAATAACCCGATGAGATGAATTTCATCTTCAACAGGAGAGCGCCTGATGGCCTTTGATAATAAGACATCCACCCATACTGCACTCCCGCTCAGCCGCCGTACATTTCTGCGTGGTACAGCCGCCACTGCCTTGAGCATGCCGTTTGTTATGCGTGCCGGTGACGCTCTGTCCTCTTCGGGCACGCTGCGTATTGCTGCCTGGGCCGGTTATGTCTCGCCGGAAATGCTTGCTGCTTTTGAAAAAGCCACCGGCATCAAAGCCACTTACACCGCTTACGGCACCAATGATGAAATTCTCAACCTGATGAAAGTTAATCAGGGTCAGGGTTTCGATGTCATCTGGCCGGCGCTTGACCGCGTACCGAATTATGTTGAAGCCTCGCTCATCGCACCGATTGATGAGAGCAAAGTTGAATGGGATCGTTGCATCGACAGCGCTTTGAAGAGTTCTGAAAAACTCGGCGCGGTTGTTGATGGCAAGCGCTATCAGGTGCCAACTGATTGGGGCACGGAAGCCATTGCTTTCAATACAGAAAAATCGCCGCTTGTTTATGGCGAAGCATCTTATAGCGACCTGTGGAAGCCGGAAATGGCGGGCAAAGCCACGGTTCGCGGTCATTCCGCACTTGTTGGTCTCGGCTTGTGGCTGGAAGCGGAAGGCAAACTGCCTCGTCCGCTGCTGGAAAGCTTTGCCAGCGAAGAAGCGATGCGTGCCAATTATGATGTGATCCTTAAAGAAGCAATTGCCCGTAAGGGTAATATTGCTCAGTTCTGGGCAAACCAGAATGAAGCGCAAGGCGCTTTCCTCACCAATGGTTGCATTATCGGTCAGACATGGGATTCAACTGCCGCCGGCCTTAAAGAACAGGGCCAGCCGGTCAGCTATATCTCGCCGAAAGAAGGCGCACTGGCATGGATGGAAGGTGTGTCACTTCCGGTTGGTGCCGAGAATATTGATCAGGCTTATGCTTTCATGAACTGGATGCTCACACCGGAAGCCGGTGCGATGTATGCAAGCCATGCCAAGGTTAATACCACCGCTAAGGGTGCTGAAGCGCTGTTGCCGGAAGCTGACAAAGCCTTCTTTGCCGCTGCCTATCCTAAAGATGCACTGGACAAGCTGTGGTGGTGGCCAATTCAGGAAAGCTGGTTTGTCGAACTGCGCTCTGAATATCAGGATCAGTTCCTCGGCGCATAAACCGGATAACAGATACGTTTGCCTGTATCTGTGAAAACCTCCTCGCCTTTCTGCTAAACGCCGGTTTGCACATAAAACTGCAAACCGGCGTCATTTAAAAATGAGAATTCCCTATGACAAACGCAGTCCGTCTTCAGAGTGTTGAGATGCGATTTGGCGCAACAACAGCCGTAAAATCGATGTCTCTGGATGTTCGCTCCGGCGAGTTTTTCTCCATTCTGGGGCCTTCCGGTTGCGGAAAAACGACACTGCTGCGTATGGTTTCGGGTTTTTTGCAGCCGAGTTCCGGCAAAATCCTGATTAATGGTCAGGATATGACCCATGTTCCGGCCAATCGCCGCCCGACAGCAATGATTTTTCAGTCTTTGGCGCTGTTTCCGCTGATGCCGGTCTGGGAAAATATCGCCTTTGGTCTTGAAGTGCGCGGTGTCAGCAAGGCGCAGCGCCGCCGTGAGGCTGACCGCCTTCTGGAGTTGATTGCCCTGCCCGGCTACGGCGATCGTATGCCCCATGAATTATCGGGCGGGCAGCGCCAGCGTGTCGCCATTGCCCGCGCTCTGGCTATTGAGCCGCAGGTGTTGCTGCTGGATGAACCATTGTCCGCGCTTGATCTGAAACTGCGCCAGCATATGCGTGCCGAGCTTCGTGAGTTACAAAAACGTACCGGTGTGACTTTCATTTATATCACCCATGATCAGTCTGAAGCCCTTGCCATGTCAGACCGCATTGCGGTGATGAATGCCGGTCGCTTGCAGCAGGTCGGCGCACCAATCGACCTTTACACCAAGCCTGCGACCTCATTTGTCGCTGAATTTGTCGGCGAAAATAATATTGTCTCCGGTACTGTCGTCGATACATTTGACGATTTTGTAGTGCTGGAAGGTATCCATGGTCGTTTTATCGGCCGTCGTGGTGCAGTCTTGCAGCGCAACCAGAAAGCGCGTCTCTATGTGCGCCCTGAAGCGCTGACACTGGATGCGGACGACGAAGACAACAAACTTACGGTTGTCTCAAAACGCTTTGATTTTGAAGGCTCTTTTGCCACTGCACATACAGTTCTGCCTCACGAACAATCCCCTTTAAATATGCAGGTCACCATACCGCATAAGAAACTGCATCAGGTGCCGGAAATTGGTTGCAGCTTTACAACCGGCTTCTCCAAACAGGATGCGGTGGTACTGGCACATGACTGAGATCTATCAACGCTTTGGCAAAATACTTGGTACAATTTTCATCGCCATTGTTACCTTCTGGCTGCTGTGTCTGGTGCTGATCCCTAATCTGACGATGCTGGATTTTGCGCTGCGTCCGAACCTGCCGCCTTCACAACTGGGCGGTGAAAAAGACGTCTATTCCGCTGATAATTTTCTCTATTTGTGGAATCACCGCAGTCACAGTGCGATTTTTCTGAAAACAATTTGGTCGAGCGCTTTTGTGACGCTGACCACTTTTGTGCTGTGCTATCCGCTGGCCTATTGGCTGGCGCAGGTTGCCAGCATGCGCAAAACTGCGTTTGTGCTCATTGTTCTCATGATCCCTTACATGATGAACGAAGTGCTGCGCGGGCTGGCATGGTTTATCATTCTGGCTTTTGAAGGCCCGTTGAACGCGATCCTGCTTAGCCTCGGTCTGCTGGATGAGCCGGTGCGTTGGTATGGTGACGGCGGTGTGCTGGCCGGTATGGCCTATGCATATCTGCTGTTTATGCTGTTCCCGATGTATAATTTGATCAGCACACTCGACCATGCCCAGATTGATGCTGCACATGATATGGGCGCCAGTGCATGGCGTATTCATCGCCGCATTGTGCTGCCGCATGCAAAGGTCGGCATTGCAACAGGCTGTGTCTTCACCTTCATGCTCTCCGCAGGCAGCTATATGGCTCCTGCCCTTCTCGGAGCACCCGGCAGCCGTTGGTTTACCCAACTAATTTATGACTGGTTCTTTGAAAGCGGCAACTGGAACCGCGGTGCAGCCTATGCAGTCACCCTGCTGGTTCTGTGTATGTTTGTGGTGCTGGGTACATTACGCCTGTTCCGTGTTAATCTTGCGAGTGCTGTCAAATGAGCCATGTTCAGTCCTTTGCCAATCAACCGGCAAGTCACAATCAGCGCTTTTATCAGCCGACATGGTTGCAACGCCTCAGCGACAGACTGCCCCGCATTGGTTTTGCGCTCTATATGCTGCTGTTTTTTACTTATCTAATGCTGCCGCTTGGTATCCTTGCGGCGGCTACATTTAACAGCAGCAGCTTTCCCACGATTACGCCATGGCTTGGCACTACCCTTCAATGGGTGGATGCCATGTTTAAAGATACGCAGATGTGGACTGCATTGGGCAAATCCCTGCTGATTGCGGCAGGTGTAATAGCGATTTCTCTGCCAGTTGGCACTGCGGCCGCTCTTATTCTGACCAGCCTGCACGGTCGTTCGCGCAATTTTCTCTATGCTTTGATGGTTTCGCCACTGCTCACACCGGGTGTTGTGATCGGTATTGCCACATTGCTGTTCTGGCGTAAAACAGGGGTCAGCGGCGGCCTTTTCCTGACCATTCTGGCGCAATCCAGCTTCATTATTTCTTTTGTGATGCTGATGATTGCCGCGCGGTTGCAGCGATTTGACCGTACAATGGAAGATGCCGCGCTCAGTCTCGGTGCTTCCCGCGCCTATGTGTTCCGCCGTATTTTGCTGCCCTATCTGCGTCCGTCCTTGCTCGCAGCGTCATGTATCGCATTTCTGCAATCTTTTGAGAATTACAACACGACTTTGTTCGTACGCGGTACTGAAACGCCGCTGACAATTTTTATTGCAGCCAAAGTTCGTGCAGGCCTTACGCCTGCTGTTAATGCGCTGGGATTGACGATGATGATACTGACGATTGGTGGTGCAATCGTTTGGGAAATTTCCCGCCACAGAAAGCGCTCATGAGCAGTTGATTATGGACGTAGCTCAAAACATGCTACGCTTCGCCTGCTCTTCATTTTTATACCCGACACACAGTGTTTCCCTGTTGTTGGAGTGGCATCGGGGAACGTTTACAGAAAAACCGGGACTATCCATGAAATCTGTGATGCGATAAGAACGCGGAAGAGCGCGGTTTTCAAATTGGACGGGGATCAGTTATGGATAATAAAAGCTATTTTGCCACCGGAGTGTTCAATGTATTCTGATATTGAAATTGCCCGTGCTGCTCAAAAACGCCCGATCATTGAGATTGCCGCGAAGCTGAACCTCGGATCAGATGATCTGCTGCCTTATGGCCATGATAAAGCAAAACTGACCCATAATGTGGTGAACAGGCTTAAATCCGGTCGCAAGGGCAAGCTTATTCTGGTCACTTCGATCAATCCCACCCCTGCCGGAGAAGGCAAAACCACAACCTCCGTGGGGCTGGGCGATGCACTGAATAAAATCGGCAAAAAAACGGTTATTTGTTTGCGTGAACCGAGCCTCGGGCCAAATTTTGGCATGAAAGGCGGTGCGGCAGGCGGCGGAAAATCACAAGTTATTCCGATGGAAGATATTAATCTTCATTTTACCGGTGATTTTCACGCAATCAGCAGTGCTAATAATTTGCTCGCTGCAATGATCGACAACCATATCCATTGGGGAAACAGCTTAAGATTTGATACACGTCGTATCAGCTGGCGGCGCGTGGTTGATATGAATGACCGCGCATTGCGGGATATAACAGTTGCACTCGGCGGCCCTTCCAACGGTTATCCGCGTGAAGCCGGATTTGATATTTCGGTTGCTTCCGAGGTTATGGCGATCCTCTGTCTTGCGGAAGATCTGACCGATCTGAAAGCACGTCTGGCACGTATCATTGTTGGTTATAACCTTGATAAACAACCGATTACGGCTGCAGATCTGAAGGCCGACGGGGCGATGACGGCACTGCTGAAAGATGCATTGCAACCGAATTTGGTTCAGACGATTGAAAATAATCCCGTGCTTATTCACGGCGGGCCATTTGCCAATATTGCGCATGGCTGCAACAGTGTTATCGCGACGAAAACAGCGCTGGCACTTGGTGATTATGTGGTGACTGAGGCCGGATTTGGTGCCGATCTTGGTGCGGAAAAGTTTTTCAATATCAAATGCCGTAAAGCCGTACTCAGCCCCGATGCAGTGGTTGTTGTTGCAACAATCCGTGCATTGAAAATGAATGGCGGTGTGCCAAAAAGTGAGCTTGGCACCGGCAATGCAGAGGCTCTGAAAAAAGGATCGAGCAATCTGATCCGGCATATCCGCAATGTCCAGAAATTCGGTTTGCCGGTCGTGGTCGCTATCAACCACTTCATCACAGATACTGATGAAGAAATTGCCGTGCTCAATGATGTGTGCAATGAGGTTGGTGTTAAAGCAATTCTCTGCCGTCATTGGTCAGAAGGCGGTGCCGGCGCAGAAGACCTTGCCTATGAAGTGGCAAAACTCGCCGATCATAATGATGCCGAACTGCAGCTGCTTTATGAGGACAGCCTTCCCCTGTGGGAGAAAATCCAGACAGTAGCACGCGAAATCTATGGGGCGGAACAGGCCAGAGCAGAACCGGCAGTTCTGAAGCAGCTTGAGCAATGGGAACGCGACGGGTTCGGGCATCTGCCTGTCTGCATGGCAAAAACGCAGTATAGTTTTTCCGTTGATCCGACAGCCTTAGGCGCGCCTTCAGGCCATGTTGTGCCTGTTCGTGAAGTAAAACTGTCTGCCGGAGCCGGTTTCATCGTCGCCATTTGCGGGAACATTATGACCATGCCCGGTTTGCCGAGGACACCGGCGGCAGAACATATCGGGCTTAACCACAATAATGAAATTCAGGGTTTGTTTTAAATTCCTGCCCGTATGAGATCCGATGCTTGCCTGTGCGTTACACAGGCAGGTATTGAAAACGATAGGTCAGATACTGCACAATCCGGCCCAGACACTGAACCCTGTATATTGTGCAGTTTTATCTACGCAGTTTTTCCTGATAAAATCCTATATTCCGGTCAGGCTATGGTGTTTTACACGGCTGCCGTCCGATACTTTGTTATATTATTCTCATTTTTAAAAACCGTATCTCTGCAAAGCCTATTTAAGAGGCAATCCGGCCTTCTTTGAAACCGGAAACAGAGCAGACACAATACACACAGAAAATTTGTATTCACATAAATGTTACGCAACCGCCGCGCTCTCCGGAGTGAAGGATACAGTGGTTGGCATCATGTTCAAAAGTGTATTCAGCTTGGTTAAAGAGAGATATGAGGATGTCCGGGAACTACAACATATCTCTCAAATTTATAGAAACCTGCGTTAAATACAGTGAAAACCTGTTCTATTCTGACAGGTCGGCAAGCCTGACCTATGGTGAAATGCACACGATAGTTGCAAAACTCGCCGGCTTCATTTCTCAGGGAAACAATCTCAAAAAAGTAGGCATCCTCGGTACCAAAAGTCCGGAAGCCTATGCGGGCATTCTCGCGGCCGGCTATGCAGGCGCTACTTATGTACCGCTTAATCTGAAATGGACAGAGCTCAGAATTGTACAATTGCTCGAAGCATTGCAGCTGGACGCTCTCATTGTTGACAAGCAAGGACTTGCCCTGCTCACTCCGGCGGTTTTAAGTGCCGCGCCGGACATTATCATTGTGCCAAGTGACAAGGATATTCTCCCTGCCCGCCCTGCGCAAACAATCACTGAATTTTTAAGTATAAAAACAGATCAGCTTGCGGAACCGGCATTCGTCAGCAGACAAGATCTGGCCTATATTATCTTCACTTCCGGCACGACGGGGCTGCCGAAAGGTGTGATGATTTCAGCAGGCGCTCTTGAAAGTTATATAGAACAGACCAGACTTTGGACGCAATTTATCCCGCAGGACAGACTTGCCGAAACATGCGATATAACATTCGATTTAAGCGTCCATAATCTCTTTTTATGCGTTGATGCGGGTGCTTCATTGCATATTCTTTCATCACTGGAGATGCTGGCCCCAAGCCGCTTTATCCGTGAGCGCTCCATTACAGTCTGGATGTCTGTTCCCACTCTGGCAGCGATGATGCGTAAAAGCGGGGCTCTTAAGCCGGATAGTTTGCCGACACTCCGCTCGTCTGTTTTCTGCGGGGAGCCATTGCCGGCCGTGACTGTTGAGGCATGGTCGAAAGCAGCGCCTGACAGCACAATCGATAATATTTACGGACCGACTGAAGGAACGGTTATTTGTTTGCGTCATCGGGTGCAGTCTGATCCGGTTATAACTCCCGGCCGTGAGGTCAAGATACTCCTCATTTTTATCGGAAACCAAATAGCAGCCATGGCCAGACTTCATATTAATTTTATTAGAGCATAAATTATGTTCACCCATTATTATTCCCAATAATAAAGTATCATAAATGAAATTCATCTATTAATAAAAAATATTTAAGCGAAATAAGTATGATATAATTTTTATGAATGATTTAAATTTAATAATATTATACTATTAGTTGCCGTTATTTAAAAAAGCATCCTTCCGTGATCTGAGGATATACTGAAGTCAATGATTTAGAATATCAACTCCCAATTTATTATTATATTTCTTTGAATGAAATTGACCCATTCTGAGAATGTTGTATCGCAATGATATTGGCGTTAAGTCGAATTTGGCATCAGCTTTTACAAATCGATTTAATACCGATTTAGAACAATTTTACTTTTAAATATCTAGTAATAAAAATAGGTTTGGAATGTTCTCAAGGTCAGTAATTATCGATAATATTTCGAAACATATCAATTCGTTGTCAGGTCGAACACTTGTGGCGATAGACGGTGTAGACGGTGTAGACGGTTCAGGGAAAACTACATTTGCTGATGAACTTGCGCCAATAGTTGAACAGAGTGGTCGTCAGGTCATCCGCAGCAGTGTCGATGGCTTTCACAATCCCCGAGACGTAAGATATAATCGAGGCAAATGTGATCCTCACGGTTTTTTTTATGATTCATATAACTATGGCGACCTGCGTCAATTCCTCCTCGATCCGTTTAAATGCGGCGCGGGTACCGTCGATACAGCACGATTTGATCATCGCGTTGATCATGCGGTAAAAGTAACCAAGAGTGTTAGTCCTTCGGCTGTGCTTCTTTTGGATGGAATTTTCCTTCATCGAGAAGAGTTGAGAAACTGTTGGGATTTCAGCATATTTCTAGATGTTCCATTTGCTGTCTCTTACAGTCGTATGGCAATCAGAGATCAGTGCAACCCTGACCCTTTGTCGCCAGAAAATCACCGTTACTATGAGGGCCAAAACATTTATCTTCGCACTTGTACGCCAGCCCTACGCGCTTCCATTGTCATCGATAACTCAGCGTCCATTTTCTAGACGACGGCATAAACAAGCTATTTGAAAGCGTAATGATAGGGGTGAAGCCGGAAACCGAGAAATTCCGTGCCCTGATTAGGGTATACCTATACGGAAGTTGTCTTCATTCTGTGATTGATTATCAACTTACATGCGCCTGATAGCAAAACGCTCCGGCTTTCATTCTGGCTTTAATCCAGAACACGCAAAGCCGGCATGTTGCGCCCGTTCTGATGCAGGGTCAGCTTTGTGGCTTTTCCGTCTTCCACAGTGAAACTGATTTGTGCATCAACTTCACGCAGAAAAAATTTCGTATCGCTTTCAGGAAAGGCTGCAAAACGCTGCTGGCCGGTCAGCTGCAGAAATAACTGCCCCTTCTCTTCGGTTATGCTCATAATTGCGCCAGGGGCGAGCAGATATTGCCCGACATATATAGGTAGTTTTGCGGTATCAATCACAATAGCAGTTCGTATTGCAGGCTGAGGCAGAAGCTTTTGTTTGGTGTCCAGCAGATGGACGCCAATATCATCAATACCCGTGATGCTCTGGCGGTTGGATAAAACAATAACGCCATTACCATTATCGCGGTCAAAACCGGCGAAACTTTCAAATCCACCAGTCCGGCCATTATGCCAGACAATAGTACTGTGTGGGAGTTTTGTGACAATCAACCCAAGGCCGATCTTTTGTGCCTTCCCGCCGACAGATCGGGTATGTTCGGTCAATAAAGCAAAGGCAGGTTTAAGCGTGGTTTCCGTTTGTCCGGAAGCTGCAGCGATGAATTTGGCAAGATCGCTGGCTGAAGTGATAAGCGCGCCTGCCGGTGCAAATGCATCAAAATCCCAATGGCTCACCGGTTCTCCGTCTCTTCCATGGCCTGTTGCCATATCCGGCTGCGCATGAGTGGTCAAAGCCAGCACACTTTGTTTCATGTCCAGCGGATCAAAAATTTCTTCCTGAACCATCTGCGCATAAGAACGGCCATCAACATGTGTAATAACCTGCCCCAGCAGAGCTGTACCGGCATTGGAATAGGAGAAATCCACACCAACCGGCCGGTTCAGGCGGTAGGCCGCCAGCCATTTGAAAAGGCCTTCGCTGCCATATCCGGTATAAGGATTATTAATATCCGCGGCCTGTCCGACATCAGCGCCCTTGAGACAAAACAGTGTTAATTGAGAAGAGAGGATTTTCGGCTCATGATAGCTCTATC
>NZ_JAAPBB010000238.1:0-426 GCF_019730395.1 Ochrobactrum sp. SFR4
TGTTGAACGTTTTCTTATGCCTGCCTTGTTGCCTGAGCTGAAGTTGGATCAGGTCAGTTTTGTATTGATCTTGCCGGTTATGGCATTAACGGCCGTATAAATTTTCTGAAATTTCGTTTTTTATTGTTATCACAATATTTTGATGCGTAATACTCATGAGATATTTTGGTCGTTGCAATATTAAAAATTGAATTTCATATATTTTCTTATTTTTAGAAATATTTTTATGTAAAAAACTATGCTTGTTGCAATAAATTACCTGTGTTAGCCTGATTTTGAGAATGTAACCACGCATGCATAAATCATCAGCAACAGGGGGCTTTCTTGACCAAGCATATTATCGTTGTCGGAGGCGGTATTGGTGGCACTATGACTGCCAATAGTATCGTCGCTAAGCTTTATCCGGAAGTAGCGCGCGGTTCTGTC
>NZ_JAAPBB010000239.1:0-425 GCF_019730395.1 Ochrobactrum sp. SFR4
CAGCCCGCAAAGCGACACATTCCGCCTGTCTGTCAATAATCCGGAAAACGGTGCCACCGGCACGTATGAAACAGATGCGGTCATTCTTGGCACCGGCTATCATCATGTCTGGCCGGAATGGTTCACCCGTTTGAAAAATACCGTACTGGCAACGGATAATGACGGCGACATGATTGTGGATGAAACTTTCTGCGCCGCACGTTGCGATGACGGTACGGGCAAAATCTTCATCCAGAATGCCGAAACATTCCACCACGGTGTCGGCGCACCGGATCTCGGCCTTGGCGCCTATCGCAATGCCACCATTATCAACCAGCTTTTGGGGCAAATTCATTATCCGGTGCCGATCAATTCATCCTTCCAGCAATTCGGCCTTTGATAAGAGCATAATTTCTACCCCCCCCCCAAAAAAACAGCGCCGCATT
>NZ_JAAPBB010000240.1:0-424 GCF_019730395.1 Ochrobactrum sp. SFR4
GGTCAGGCCTATCTTTCAAGTCATGTTGCAGGAACGGGCGCTTACACCATCATTTCACATAACCCTCAAGAAGAGACGGTTATGTCGAAGAACCCTAATTATTTTCTAGGTGTACCGGATGCGGCACCTGATAAAGTTCGGCTACGTTACGGCCTTGAAGCTGCAACCGTACGTACTTTGATAGCACAAGGCGAGCATGAAATTTCTTCGCAGTGGCTTCCACCTGAAGTGCTGAAATCTTTGTCTGCTGGCGGCGCACAACTGCTTACAGAAAAAGGAACTACCGGCTTTTACATTAAACTGAATACGACAAAAGCCCCTTTTGATGATGTCAATTGCCGCCTCGCAATCAGTAATGCTTTTGATTATGAAACCGGCGTTAAAATGGTCGCTATTACAAATGATGTCGCACTGGGCAGCCGTT
>NZ_JAAPBB010000241.1:0-424 GCF_019730395.1 Ochrobactrum sp. SFR4
TGATTTGCCGGTTTATGAAGGCAAGCCGGAGATATCGGCATGACAGATTTGTTCACTATCAGTCGGGGAGCCTTGCTCCCCGCACTGATCGCTGTGATCAAGGCTGTTGAACGGCGCTCGACTATCCCGATTTTGCAATATGTCCGGTTGTCATATGTCGATGCGGCACTGATGATTACTGGCACAAATCTAGATGTGGAGATTTGCGCCAAAGTGGCGGTTGAAAATCTGCATTCGTTTAGCGGCTTCACCCTGCCCGCTGGCGTACTGCATGATGCTGTACGCAAGCTGCCGGATAGTGCCGAGATTAAATTTCAGATGGAAGGGAAGAAGGATTCTTCATCCTTCACAATTTCTGCCGGCCGCTCTCATTTCAAGCTGAACAGCCTGCCGGGTAGCGATTTTCCGGAAATGGCCGTTGCTG
>NZ_JAAPBB010000242.1:0-422 GCF_019730395.1 Ochrobactrum sp. SFR4
ATTTAAATTGATTGCCTTTGGTTGCTTTTTGAATTTTTTGCAAAATGGCAAAGACAGGACTGATGCCTTTT
The DNA here is from genome assembly GCF_019730395.1 of Ochrobactrum sp. SFR4. Taxonomy (NCBI): domain Bacteria; kingdom Pseudomonadati; phylum Pseudomonadota; class Alphaproteobacteria; order Hyphomicrobiales; family Brucellaceae; genus Ochrobactrum; species Ochrobactrum sp. SFR4. The sequence continues at coordinate 72 of NZ_JAAPBB010000242.1, forward strand.
GTCTTGGCGTCTTTCATCGTCTTTTCAATATCAATGCCCATCTTTTTTGCATTTGCGGTGAATGTGCCCGACGTGAATGTTTCTAACATACGTTCAAATTGAGTGGCCGCTTCATCAGAGCTACCAACCCCTTTACGAATGGCCTGCGCCATTGCAACAGTATTACGAACGCCAGTCTCGCCAGCCTCTCCAAGTCTTGACATTTTGGCGAGAAGAGCCGGAAGGCTTTTTGCCATATCCTCAACTTCAAACTCTCCAGCCTTACCGCCAAGAGCGATTGCGTCATATGCAGAAAGCATTTTATCGGCCGTAATGCCCATGTTGTTGCGTAAAGCAACAGTTGATCGGGCT
>NZ_JAAPBB010000243.1:0-422 GCF_019730395.1 Ochrobactrum sp. SFR4
TGTTGCAGCACTAAGCAAAGCAGTGTGAAAGGCCGTGTGCCGCTCTTCCCATTCATCAATGGCAGTTTCGGTAGCATCAGTCGCTACGATTGAGCATCGCGACAACCGGTAATGGGTTGTGACAATCGCGGCTTCCCAATCATCGTCGCCATGCTTCATGGCTTCAAGCAAAAGCGGGACTTCAATCACCATACGGGCTTGCGTTAAATCCTCAAGCTCACCTTGTGAAACCGGAGCGACTGCAAAGCCCCGATTGCTGGATGCGGTTACCAGTTTTTCTGCTTCAAGACGGGATAATGCCTCGCGCAAGGGCGTCCAGCCAAAATCGTAATCCTCGAGTAAGGCTTTTAATTTCAACGGGGCGCCGGGGCGCAACCGTACCGACAAAATGTCATTGCGCAGCTGTTGATAGGCTTGCTGAG
>NZ_JAAPBB010000244.1:0-420 GCF_019730395.1 Ochrobactrum sp. SFR4
ATCCGCGCGCTTAATCAGCGGGACTATCCGCTGGTGCAAGGCTGCCTGCTGATGCTGGCAATGGCCGTTATTCTTGGGACTATTCTCGGTGATGTTGCGCAGGCAGCTATGGATCCAAGACAACGGGAGGCAGCAAAATGACAGTGATTGTTTCTGATACACGGCGTTTGCGACTTCCTGTTTCCGTTCCGGTAGCGATTGCAGCGTTGTTTCTTATCTTACTGGTTTTGTCAGCAATCTTTGCAACGCTGATTGTGCCCTATGCTTATGATGCACAAAATATAATCAATATGAATCAGGCACCCGGTCTGACGCATCTTTTTGGTACAGATGAGTTTGGCCGTGATGTGTTGTCTCGTATAGTTGTGGGTGCACAGACGTCACTTTCTGTGAGTGTGACGGCGGTTGGTTTTTCCGTTT
>NZ_JAAPBB010000245.1:0-420 GCF_019730395.1 Ochrobactrum sp. SFR4
GATCACTGGCACTTTGGTCGATATCAGGACTGGTGCCGAACTCCTGTTCCTGCACGGCAGCAATCGCGCAGATGCAGTAGTTGGTATAAAGGAAACCCTCCGGCCAAAAACGGATGATTTCAGTTAAATTTTCAAGCTCACCGCTCAGTTCGTTGTCGGGTGGATTTACGGCTTTTGCGGGTGCGAGACGGATCAATTCTTTCAGAACCAGACCGGCTGCAAATATAATGAAATCTTTCCGATCAACAGCCGCGTAATGCTTGTTCTGATTGACCAGCTCAATCCAGTTCAGAAAGGCTTCGGTCAGACGTTTTTCATCAATGTCATAACGCACACCGGTCATTTCGGAGATCAGATTGGCATGTTTGCGCAAAGTCGCCCGAAACCAGCGTAACTGACGCAGCCTGTGGCGTAGATCAG
>NZ_JAAPBB010000246.1:0-419 GCF_019730395.1 Ochrobactrum sp. SFR4
TCTCAATAAAATCCGTTCCGCATCCGCCAATATTTCGGCGCGCAGTTTGGCATCGGTTATGGTTGCAGACCTGGCAATCAGTGCGTCATATTCTTTGTTTGACCAGTCAGAATAATTGAAATAGCTGTCGGACGTAAACAGGCTCAGGAATGAATAAGGATCATTGAAGTCGCCGATCCATGCCTGATATGCGAGATCATACATGCCTTTTTCCTGTAAATAGTTGAAATAAGTCACGCCTTCCACTTCATCCTGTTCAGCATTAATACCGATATTTTTAAGCATATCGGCAATGGCAACCATTGTGTTTTTATTGTTAACGGTCGTTGCGTAGCGCAACTTTACAGACAGGCTGCCAGGTGCAACACCTGCCTCCTCAAGCAGCGTCTTGGCTGTATCTTCACGATCAAGAATATCCT
>NZ_JAAPBB010000026.1:0-14288 GCF_019730395.1 Ochrobactrum sp. SFR4
ATCTCTTCTCACCTCAATCCGTTACGCACAATAAGCGTGACATAGCTCAACAGAGGTGAAAATTTTGCGACACAACCCAAGTACGTCATCACTCACCCAGAACGTTAAGCTGTCACGCTGACGCAGGCCTGCTTCATAAACCGGCCAATTCGTCACCCTAAACCTCTGCATTGGGATGTTGTGGCGACAGTCAGCGTTGTGTTTGAATGACATCAAAAACGTCCGGAGCTGGAAAACAGACAACTCTATCAGCTATATCTGAAATCCGCACAACAAGAACCTCAAAGACCGAACTGTATTTGCGCACAATTTAAGGTTACGGTGTCGGAAAAAGGTACGAAAGTTCTGATATCTATCCCTCTTCGGAAAAACGGTCTCTAGTGACTGAACATTGTGTTTTTCTGTACAATTGAATTAGAGGCAGTTTTCATCGCAGCCATCAGCATCGGCCCAACTGAAAATTCCCCTGCCCCCGCTTTTTCGGTCAGAGCCCGCAAATAACCGCCAGCCGATTGAATATGCTGCGCCCGCTGCAAAATACAGGCAATCACGGTCGCGGTATTTTCCTGCCCCATCACATCCAGCGCCTCCTCATACGCTGATGGACTAATGCCCATATATCCGCGGACCTGGGCAGCGGTCATCATCAGCTCTCGCCAACTGTTAATCTCATTGCTTGCATAATCTGCAATGTCTGGACAAGCTTTCAGCACAAAGCCCAAAGGCCAGCTTTTTGCTTGCTCAGTTTTTCCCTTTTTTGTTTTTTCTAAAGTTGGTTCAAATTCAAAAAGATAGTTTGGATTTGAATTAGATTGCTGCCGCTCATTTTGAACATCATTGGCGTTCATTATTTCAGTTTTAACATGCATATTCAGCAAGTTATCTACATCGTCATGCAAAGCAGCAAATTGCTCAACGATAATTTCCAGCTCGCAAACTGGTGCGCGACGTGGCAGTGCATCAACAAGTGTCCGGAAACGTGTAAAGAGCCCTTTCCAATTGCCTTCCAGGCCTTCTTCCAGCGCCGTATTAATGAGTTTAGCAATATCCCGTCGATGCAGGGTAATACGCTCGCGCATGAGCTTCAGTACACGCGCCTCTCCCCTCACCTTTTCAGCTGCAGCTTCAAATTCTTCCGCTCTGGCCAGCAGTGGTGCGAGCGATAAACCAAAGGCCTCCTCGATCTCTCCTGCCCTGTTTTTTCGAGCGTATCGTTTTCCATTCGGGCTATCTTTACGCACAATAAGGCCGGCATTAACCAGAGCAGCTAAATGACGGCGCAATGTACCGTCCGGCATACCATGCGCCCGCAGTGACAGTTGTGCATTGGAAGGAAATACAATCAAACCATTTTCTTCGGACAACTCACTGTCCGGATAAAAAGATAGTAGAGCATTCAGAACAGAGAGCGTGCGGTCGCCCACACCAATCAGTGCCCTGCCCTCGCAGAGCCAGCGATAAACCTGCCATTTATCAATGTGTTTATCGGCAGGAATATCCTGTGCCTGCCGTTGACTGGAAATCATGGCAAGCGACATCGATCGACCGCCAAACGGGGTCGTGAGAAAATCCACATTCATTTCTCTTCACCTTTAATAGGACAATAGAATTCCATTCACCAAAATGGCGCTTCTATCTTGACAGCGATGTGTGGAAGTGCTTTTCTCTGACTGCTAGATCTATGAGAAACGGCCTGCCACTCGGAATATGTGTGGTGGGTCTTTTTCTTTTAATCTCCCTTCTTGCTCGCCGCGGCAGATTTATATTCATCATACAGCGCGTCCAACTTATCAGTTAACCACTCACCAAAAGGTGTGGCCTCTGCTTTTGTAAGGTTGATTGAATAGCTACGGCCTTTTTTAGCCGATAAAACCTCAACCGCATTATCTGGAGTTGTCCAAGTTTTGTTTTGCTCTTCCTTTTTCGGAGCTTTGGCTTTGGACTTGGAATTATAGCGTTTCAGATAGTTATGAAGATCATCAAACCGTTGATCGTCCGGCAGCGTTAAAAGGCTTTCCGTCTTTGCGTAAGCGATAGCCGCGTTCAGATAAGTCGGGTTCAGGATCAGTTGTCTGAGGTTCAGCCATTTATCTCGCCCGATTTTTTTGCATGATGCTAAAGCGATCATTAGCTCGTATGGCACAATTTCAACAACGCTTAGCATCTTAGAAAGCATCGGGTCGTCAACGCTGATCGCGGCTTTAATGACCTCTTTAGTCATGCCGCTATCCAGAAGGTTCTTGGCAAAATATGCGCGCTCAATGAATGACAAATTGGAGCGTGATGAATTCTCTTGTCCCTGCGCTACTGCTGAAGAAACGTCATCCAGTTGCTTAACAACTGCTTTAACTTTTATGCCAAGTTCACGCGCAACAAGCGTACGGCGATGCCCGAAAACAATCATATAGCGCCCTCTGACTGTCGGATGTGGGCGCACTAAAATCGGGCTATCCTGCCCGTTGTTTCTGATCGTGTTCTTTAGTTCTTCATACTCTTCGTCGGAACCGGTAAGGCGATCTGAAATAAATGAGGAATCTAAAAGAGAGGGGTCAATCTCAACAATTGCCTCTCCGCTCATAAGCTTCTTTGTGTTCTCCGCCATTTCCTCAATAGAGCGCACAACCGTTTTGGCTGCGCCGGTCATCCCATATCCGGTTTTAGCATCCTCGGCTGTTTTGTTAATCTGCTCTATATCAAGATTGGCAAAAGGATTTTTACGAGACATTTTAGAGTTTATCCTGCACCTTCAAATCTATTAAGATGTTGGTATTGTTTAGTAATCAGAAAAATAAAACGGCTGACAAATGCCTATTTCCTGCCCCATGTCGTATGCATCAGCTCGGCAATTTCACTGTTTGATGCATTTAGACTCTCCATAGCTCGGTCATAGGTCGACCGAACAAAATTCGCTCTTTCCACCTCATAAAGCGTTTGCTTTTTAATTGATGCGTCTGAGATGGCTGTAGACTTCAAGACAGTATTTTTCAGCATATTCTGAGCAAACATAGATTGCATAAAGCCGACCATTTGTGTTTGCGGAATGTCTGTGGGTTCAAATCGGGTCACTAGATAGCGGAACCACTTGACTTTGATCTCTGCACCCGCATCGGCAACGGAAGTCATGATGCCGCCAAGCATTTGAAGAAACTGCGACATCGACATGATGTCCAGCATCTGCGGGTGAATGGTAATCAAGATGCCGGTTGAAGCCATGAGAGCTGTTATGGTGAGGTAGCCCAACTGAGGTGGGCAATCGATAACAACCACATCATAAAGATGATCAACATCTTTCAGCGCATTCACAATGCGCATATGAAACAACCGCCCCTCTTCTCCCCTTTTGCCAGAAATTGCCAAAGGAACATCATACTCGTATTCCTGCAGCTCCAAGTTTGCTGGTGCAATATGAAGTCCAGGTATGTTGGTTTCTTGGATAACATCGGTGATGTGCTTGCGCTCATCATCAAAGCGCAGGGCTTCATAAAGCGATGGTGTCTTATCCAGCTCTGGCTGAATTCCAAACAATGAAGTCAACGACGCTTGCGGGTCAAGATCAATGGCTAAGACACGGTGCCCAGTTAAAGCTAGATACTGAGCCAAGTGGGCTGAGGTCGTTGTTTTCCCGCTGCCGCCTTTAAAATTGACGACAGAAAGAACCTGTAATGGCTCCCCTTCCCTTCTGTGGGGAACGTAAAAGCGCTTGTCAGATTTTTTGTTGGCTTCCAAATACTGGCGTAGATCAAGCATCTGGTCAGCGGTGTAAAAACGACGGCCTGAAACAGCTTCTACTTCAGGTACCCTACCCTCTGCATGCAGCTGTCGTAAATGACTTTGTGTCACACCAATGAGATCAGCAACTTCTGCCAATGGAAACAGGCGAAGATTCTTTCGCGCGTCCGGTGGATATTGTTGAGTACGCAGGATATCAAGGGCGCTAGAAATGCGCGCGCCTTGTTGAGCGATCTCATAATCAAATCGGCTCGATATTTCACTGTTCATTTGGCAAACTATTCCTAACAATGCCCAAATTTTTGAAAAAATGTCGTGATCGTCATTATTTTCGCAACTATAGACGCGATTCTAACGATCTAGCAAGAAATTTAAAGTTAACAAAGCGTTAATGCACCTAAGGGCTGCTATGTTTAGTGAACCTTCAAGTTTTGTAATATATTGATTTAACAGTTGAATTTAACAAAATATACGGCTGACAAATACATGCTATTACGTAGGTTGAATAAGTTCCTCCTCAACGTCATCTGCGCAGTGATCGTATATACCGAGCTTATCCATAGGAGTGTCCAGCACTTCATCGGTCAAAGTTTCACCGCAATATTCGCACCTTTCAAGACTCGTCATGTTTGAGCTCTGCATTGATGGCAGCAAGAGCTTCTCTTTCCCCTTGCGACACCGTTGTAGTAGTGCGCTTAACCTGCCCTTCATTGATGCGCTGTTGAATTAAGTAAAAGTCTTCAACCGCACATTTAAGTTTATCCCGCAGTCGTGCATTGTTAGCTCTCATGTCTGGGAATGGTGCAGGTGATGGACCTTGTTGCATGGATAAGCTATGACCTGATATCCAGTGATCGTTTTTATTCGCAGGAAGTGTTTGATGGGCACTGTTACCTTAACTCTGACGTAAATATCTGTAGCGATAATAGGGTATGATCGAACCTCGCCCTTCACTTTATCACCGTCATCGTTTTCCAGCCGAGATCATCGCAGAAGCTGTATGGCTGTATTTCCGCGTTCCGTTAAGCTTTCGTATGGTGGAAGACATGCTTTCTTACCGAGGGATCATTGTCACCCATAAGACGGTGCGTGAATGGGCTGAGAAATTCGGACGAGATTATGCCAACAAAATCCGTCGCCCTACGCCACGCCTTGGTGATAAATGGCACCTGGATGAGGTTGTTGTCACTATCAAAGGCGAAAACCATTTTCTGTGGCGTGCCGTTGATCAGAATGACTTCGTTCTGGATGCCTTGTCCAAAAGCGCCGCAATACCAAGGCGGCCAAGCGGTTTATTCGTAAACTCCTGTCAAGCCAGGGTGCATCGCCGCTATGGTGACGGATAAGCTTGGCTCCTATGGAGCCGCTAACCGGGAGATTGGGCTCACAGCCTGTGATCACCGTCAGCATAAAGGCCTCAACAATCGTGCCGAAAATTCCCATCAGCCGGTACCCCCCTGAAATTAATTGGGTTCAAAAGTAGAATTTTCTCGGTTTAATAAACGAGAGGATTTTTGATGAAAACGAGCAGATTTACCGAAGCACAGATACTTGCCATCCTGCGTCAAGCAGAAGGCGGTATTCCAGTTGCTGATCTTTGCCGCGAACATGGAATGAGCGATGCGTCATTTTATAAGTGGCGCGCGAAATATGGCGGCATGGATGCATCCATGATCAGCCAGATGAAGGCGCTGGAGGAAGAAAACCGCCGATTGAAAAAGATGTATGCAGAGATGAGCATCCAGGCGGAACTCCTCAAAGAGGCCCTGAGGAAAAAATGAAACGGCCATCTCAACGCCGGGAGATGGCCATGTGTGCAGTGGCGTTACGCGGGGTGAGTGTTTCTCTGGCCTGCCGCACATTCAATGTCAGTGAGACGTGTTATCGTTACAGTCGCAAGTTGGATGATGAAAACGGGCAGATTGCTGATCTTCTGATTGATGCCGTAACGCTTCGAGAGCCCTCTCAGGCTCTCTTTACTATTTTGTATTGTTCGACACGGATTGCCTCAGTCGTCGTGGCGCTGCCGTGTAGAACTTGTCCCATAATGCATCCCTCCAAGTCTGAGAAAGGATTGCACCATCAAAACCTGGGATCAAACATCTAAACGCAGAAGCTCTCCACGAATTCCGGGCAAGCCCACTCCCATCGATAGCTCAAAAGGAGGCGAAGGCCTCCTTTATTTTTGTCTTCAGTTCCCAAGCCCAGATGGTAGATTGGCAAAAACACACTCGAACTCCCGGACAAGCGCCAGTTCATGTGTCCTTGCAATTATCAGCCGTGCAAAATCATCGGGCATCGGGAGACCCTGCAGTAATTTTGGCCATTCGTCGGCTGCCTGCTCGACAACTCGTTTCAGCTGCTTTTTCGTTCTGGATTCAGATATTCCACATAGTACAGCTGCTCTGATAAAGCGAGGTAAGCCAATTATCCGACTATCGTGCGTTTTCCTAAATTTTAGTGCCATCTCGTAGCTGCGGTCATAAACGTGGCTTGCTACGATATCGTATGCGGGACTGAGTAGGCCTTCGGCTGGATTAGGGTAGTAAAATGACCAATTCTTTAAATGAGCATCCGTGTTGCCCATCAAGATATTTACAGCAATTCTCGTGATCCCTTGAAGAAACGCAGCAGTACCGCCACCCAATTTCGTAACGATGTTTAACACGGTTTCTTCATTCGCAGCGGTGTATTTGCGATCTGGATGCTGATCTAGAATCTGCATGAAATCTTCCATGTGAACGCGTCGGCCGTCCTTGGTACGGTCGAAGCGATCTACGGCTAGAACCGTCCCCCCCGCTTTTAACAACCCGGGGTCTATGCCAGAAATTGCGCTTACAGGAACCAGCTCCACATGTGGGATTTCAACTCCGACGACTTCGGCCAGCTTCATAGACGTAAATTCGACTTCAGGCAGATAGCGGTATCGCTCACTCGGCACTTTGGCGATGATATTGCCATTTACACCCAGTGCAGGAAAAGTCAGACGTTCCCCCTGTTTGAGCATCAACATTTTGAGCTGGACATGCAAGCGAGAACCGGATTCCAGTTTGTCCATCTTCGAGGGGAGGGGGAATGTCCTTCCGTTGCCCTGTTTCTTCGGAGCGAACGCTGACGGCACCCGGCAAGTCCTTACCAAGCCATCTCAAGACATCAAAGTCCGTTGTCTCGCCAGACGGCATACCCTTGAGTACCAGCTCTTTCAGAGCGCCTTCAGGAAGGAGATTAGAGAACCAGGTTGGGATATCACGCGAGCTGCGCGTCATCGGTGCATCATGCAAGAGGCGAACTGTCTCTTCTTCATTCCCATAGCTGAGCAGAGCAGCGCTAAATATTGGTCAATACTCACCCATATCGATGTATGTCTCATCGATGTCGAAACGAACCATGTCGCGCTCAAAACGGGTCAGGGTTCCGATGCGGATCTCTTCTGCATTGGCCTCCAGAAACACGCCAAGGGCGTCATTTTTCGTCATAGCTTAAACACCTTTGTAATCATCATCGTCCTCATCTCCATCTGGTATAAAGAGTTCGTCGCGAACGCTCTGGACTTTATGATAGGGATGAGATGGCTCGCGGTTCAGATGCAGACTGATTGCATTTCTCACTGACCCCAGAGCGCGCCGTGGCACCAGCACGAATTCAGCATCGAGCGCGGATGAAATCGCTTCCAATGTTGCAGTTTCAACGTTAGCCTTACCGGACTCGATTTTCGAAATGTCGCCTTGATGGAGACCGGACACGTCAGCCAGCCTGCTCTGCGTCCATTTTCTCGACTTCCTGAGGTCTTTGATCGAACTCCAAATGCTCATATTCGCCATCCCTGATGCGTTGCCCGCGATATAGCACAAGAGCTATATTATGTCAAAAACATAGGTTTAAAGCTATAATACCATCACTGAGGATGACGTTAACCCTTGTAGATGTGGAACGGAGGAAGTCACTCAAGATGCAACAATAAAAAAGCCCCGACCTGGGGCTTTGATTGTAAGAAAAATTGATTCAATTAGAATGACGCTGAAAATGTTGACGTCATCATTCTGAATACGAATTTTGGCTTACCAGAATTGCCACCATTGTTTCCATTCCCCGTTTCGGGGGCAGGCGCATTAATTGTTACAATGACGGGCATAAGGTATCTTATGCCGAAGGGAAGCATTGAACTTGTGCGGCATGAACTGCATCCTGATAACATAAACGGCCGCTGGATATCCGTGATACGGCGATCTATGCAACACGTTCGATTTTGACCCGACGGTTTCGCCTTGTGCAAGGGCGGAAAGCGATTAAAGGCCTGCCGCTTTGGTCAGATTGACACGGAAACGGTCCCGCCGGCGCTGATAGTGCCGGGTCATTTCCGCGGAAGCATGACCGAGCTGCTTCTGCACATAACGCTCATCGACCTCAGCGGACGAGGCGAGGCCGGCACGCAGTGAGTGCGCTGAGAATTTTTCAGCCCGTTCGGTTTCGGTGAGCTCGGGCCGCACGCCGGCAGCCAAAGCCGCTTTCTTGACCAGGCGGGCTATTTCCTGGTCATGCAGCCGGTCTGGCCCGATATTTTTACCCTGGCCGGTGACGCGGCGGAAGAGGGGGCCCCGGGACAGGCGGGCAAAGTTCAGCCAGGCCTCCAAGGCGATGACCGGGCAGGTGGTCCCGGTTGAGCCGCGGCCGATTTCGACGTCACGCCAACCGGTCTTGCCACGCAAGGTCAGCACCACCCCCTGGTCGAGGATGGTGATCCAGCCACGACCGTCTTCCGTCTGGTCACGGCCGGTATCGAGCCCGACAATCTCGGAGCGCCGCAAGCCCCCGGCAAAACCGATCAGGAGCATCGCCCGGTCACGCAAGCCACGCAAAGTGCCACGGGGCAGTGTCTCCAGCATCGCGATCAGCTGCTCGGGCAGCACGGCCTCCTTTTGCACCGGCGGGGCGGCGTGGGTGTTGCGGATGCCGGCAAGCACGGTGGCGATATGGCGTTCTTGGCGATCGAGCGGTGTGCCGCGTTGGGCATAGTTCCATTTCAGCGCCGAGAGCCGCCGTTCAATCGTTGTCACTTTATGCGGCTTGCCGCCGGGGATTGCCGCACCGGACGCGCAGGCGGTGATGTAGAGGCCGACAATCTGCGGGTCGGGGGGCATGATTTCCACCCCTTGCCGACGGCACCAGCCGGTAAAATGCTTCCAGTCCGCGGCATAGGCCGTCCGGGTGTTGGCCGCACTGGCCGCCGCGACATAAGCGCGGGCGCGTCCGGCCAGCTGCTGCAGGTGGGCGGGCAATATTGTGCCTGCGGGTGGGAGAGGGGCGGGAAGGGTGCCATTGACCATAGGGATGCCGGCCGGCGGCGGGGCCACGCAAACGTTCCCCGCATCCTCCGTGCCGGGAGACGGAGCAGAGCGCTCCGGCGTGTGATTTTTACTGTTTTGCTCGCTGTTTTGGCTCATTGTGTTATATTCACAAGAATGAACGATAATGCAAGATTATCGTTCATTAATAATCCACGACAAGCTGTGCACTTTGATCGCTATATCTTGCTTTAACCGCACATCTCTCTTAAACTCTCCGCATGAAAACCGCTCTTTCGCCCCACCTCCCGCGCGCGGATCAGCCGCCTCCTTTGGCGGCAGCTCCGTTTGTGCTGCCCACCTGGGCCCAGCCAAACCCCGCCGATGGCCGTCTGGAAGGGGCGCTGTTTGCTGCGGCCATCGCCTTGAAATCGCTTGACGATTTGGTTCGGCTCAATCCCGTATGGCTTGGCTGTTTCCGTGCCCGTCAGGCGCTTGTCTGTGCCCGTGCCGCCTGCCAATGGTTGCGTCTCAACGCCGACGAGGGGGCTTTGCGTGACGCTGTCCTGCTGGCTGCGCCGGGCGGCGATCCGGGACCGGCGGGGCGGGTCTTGGCGGCCTATCACCAATGGAGCAAGCGTCGGTTTCAGATGTCAAGCACCGCAATCCGCACGCTCGGCACCGCCCTGGGCCTGTCCCTCGATGCAGACAGCGCGGTTGTTGTCGAAACCCTGGAAACTGTATTACAGACCTGTCAACCGCCACCACTGGCTGCGGCCCGTTTGATCACCGCCCTCTATCAGCTGCGCCCTGATGTGGAAATTCTCGGCTGGATGCTGGCGGATGGTGTGATCGCGACCAAACTGGGTTGGCCCACACCAGTGCCTTTGTTGCTTAGCGCGCGGTTTCATCCGGTTCTGCGTTTGAACCCGGGCCGGGGGCGGCTGCGCCCCGATGATCCGGATTTTACGCGGGTCGTTTGTCTGGCGCTTGTGACCGCGATCCAGACCGCGTTGAACAGTGCCAACGCACTGACCCGGCGCACCGCAACACTTCTGGCCGAAGCGCCACACTTGCGCACAAAAGGCGCTGACCGGGTGATCCGCATGCTGCTGAACCAAGAGTGTGTGTTCGCGACTGCGCCGGACAGTGGGTTATCACGCTGGGCCGCCAGCCGGCTGATGACCCGGCTGGAACAATTCGGCGCGGTGCGCGAAATGTCGGGCCGCTCCAGCTTCAAAATTTACGGGTTGTGAATATGACAGCAACGCAAGCACCCAAGCCCACCAAGCCCCAGGACAACAAGATGCGGCAGGCCAGTGGTGAGACAAGGGACGGTCTGTTCGATCGCGCGCTGGCCGATCTGCCCGCGGCATTGCGCTGGCGTGAATTTATGCGCCGGATTGAGGGGGTGCTGTTTGCCAGTAGCACGCCGGTCAGTCGGGAGACGCTTGCCCGTGTGGTCGGCACCGATTGCAGTCTTGAGCTGTTGATCGACGATCTGGTCGATGATTTGCGGGATCGGCCCTATACGGTGGTGGCGGTGGCCGGCGGTTGGCAAATGCGCACGCGTCCGGGCTTTGCATCCACCATGCGTGCAGCGCAGGTGCCGGTGCGGTTTCCAGCACCGACATTGTCCGCGTTCGAGATGGGTGTTTTGGCAGCGATTGCCTATCAGCAACCGGTAACGCGCGGCGCGCTCTCCACATTCTTCGGGCGCGCAATCAGCCGCGATCTGATCGCCGCTTTACGCGAGGCCGGACTGATCGCCAATGGACCACGCAGTCCAAGTCCTGGCGCCCCCGCCACCTATGTCACTACATCACATTTCCTCTCTGTGTTCGGGTTGCCGTCTTTACGCGATCTGCCGGAACCGGAAACCTTAGAAGAAACCGGATTGCGCAATCAGGGTCCACGTTTGATCGAGGCGGCGAGCAACGAAGTGAATGACACTTCAATAGGATAACATCCGCTAAACCCTATGACGGTCATGCTTATGCCAACAAAATCCGTCGCCGTACATCGTGCCCTGGTAACAAGTGGCACTTGGATGAATGCGTCATATCGATCAAAGGTGAACGCCATTTTCTGTGGCGCGCCGTTGACCAGGATGGGTTTGTACTTGAAGTTCTGGTGCAGAAACGCCGCAATATCAAGGCTGCCAAGCGGTTTATTCGTAAACTCCTGTCAAGCCAGGGGACATCACCGCGTGTTATGGTGACGGACAAGTTTAGCTCTCATGGAGCCGCTAACCGGGAGATTGGGCTCACCACTTGTGATCACCGTCAGCATAAAGGTTTGAACAATCGCGCCGAGAAATCGCACCAACCGATCCGACGACGAGAGCGGGTCATGAAGCGTTTCAAGTCAGCACGCCATTTGGGGTCGATTCCGGCTAAGGGCAAAATGACACGTTTAGTTGCCCCAATTGAACCAGTTTGGATTTTTCATCCGTAAATTATTGAATTTATTGGCATAAAAATTGTTCAAACAGCTTATGCTTCAATTGGGCTCAGTTAACGGGTAGGTTCAGAAACGGACGACTTTAGGAACGAAGCAGCAACATGCTGTAGTCGGATTGAACTACGTACTTGAAGCTTTATGCAAATCTTATCGATCTCCCATGGCTTCTGATGTGATTTGCGCAAGCGGCGAGAACAGATATTCGAGAATGCGGCGTTGTCCTGATTTGATCTCAACGGTAACGCCCATTCCGGGAGCAACGAGCATGGGACGACCTTCACAAGTAGCATCGTGGCATCAAGGCCGATCGTGACCGGAAAGACAAGGTTTTGCACGCGAGGTACATTGCCAGTTGGTATGGTTGGTCGTGCATTCTGTGCGATACTCATAACTGGCATATTGGCTCCCCCTGTCCGAGTGCTGGATCAACCCCGGCTTTGGTTGCCGAATTGCAATGGCCTTCTTCAAAGCACAAATAGCCAGATCCTTTTTCATCCGATCCCGCGCTTCCCAGCCGATATTGCGACGAGAATAAAGATCGACAACCATTGCCAGATACAGCCACCCTTCCGCAGTCCATACATAACTGATGTCGACACCCCATTTCTGATCTGGTCCGTCACACGTAAAGTCCTGATCCAGAAGATTGGAAGCAACAGGCTCACCATGGTTGCTGTCTGTCGTGCGCTTGAAGCGCGCCTTCTGTCGGGTTTTGAGACCATTTTCTCGCATCAGTCGTGCCGTGCGGTGACGTCCTGCTCGAATACCTTCTTCATTCATTTCGACATGCATGCGTGGGCTGCCGTAGGTTTCGCGTGACAGTGCAAACTGATTGCGAATATGGGCCAGAATAATCATGTCATCAAGCTGGCGGCGGCTGGGCCGCCGATGCTTCCACGCATAATAACCGCTGATGCTGACGCCCGCAAAAGTACACAGCAGCGACAGAGACATGTGGGCCTTCTCCGTATCGATGAAAACAAACCTCATCGACTCGTCTCCCGAGCGAAGAAGGCCGTCGCTTTTTTTAATAAATCTCGTTCCTGGCGCAGGAGTTCGTTTTCTTTGCGAAGGCGAGCAAGTTCCTGGCTCATGTCCTCATGCGGACCAGAGAGCAAATCTTGCTCAGCAATAGTGCGACGCCAGCGGTCAAGCGTTGACTTGCCAATGCCTAGGTCAGCCGCGACCGATGAAATGCTGCGACCGCTCGTCGTTAAAATACGAACAGCTTCGCGCTTGAAATCTTCTGTAAATTCTCGCTGCTTCAATTCTAGATCTCCTGTCAGTTCTATCTAACAGAAGCCCTCCACTTTTGAAGGGGAAGCCCAGGAATCGAGTGCCTGTCGTAAGGGGGGGGCGCTGATAACGGATAGGGCAAGAGCGGCATCCGCCGCGTTGCGGGACAATGGGCCAAGGTGCTCCAGGGACTCCCAACTAGACTGGCCAGGATAGCGCTCGTCGCGACACCCTGGATAAATAGGTACGCGCCCCCAGGAGGGCTTCATGCCGAAGACGCCGGATAGGGGGGCGGTTCCGGCTGGGGGCGGAATACTACGTTAGGGGGTTGAGAGGCCAGATGGTGCTTACCCAAGGCGATTGATTCGTTCAGCCATGGTTTTGAGGACGCTTTGGACGACGATCTGACCTTGGGGATGAATGTCAGAAGAGCGGAACATCTCGACCAGGTGCTGCAGGTCGGCTCCCCATTGCCATTTCATATTGTCGATTTTGCTGGCGTGACGGGCGAAATCACCGGAATCTACGGCAGCCTGAAAGGCACGTTCGAGGTCGGCCGCACTGCTCATCAGCGTAGTCAGGCTGCGCTTGAGTTTTTCGGGAAGTTCAGTCAATTCGCGGTAGGGATGGGTGCCAGCTTCGACCATTTGCTGATTTTTCGCGGACATGTCCTCCATCAGAGTGGCATAGCGATAGAAGCCCGGATAGCTCTGACAGAGATCCGCCAGCGCTTTGTCGGGGGCAGTATCGTAAATCTGCAGGAGGCCTTGCATATAGCCAAGCATATGATCAAGAACTGCTGCCCCTTGAATCCCCTTCTTTTCTAGCTGTCGCATTCGCAGATCGATGGCGGCGGCGATGCGATGATTTTCTTGTGACATGGCGTAACTTTCTGAACACATCTAGAGATCGGTCAGGTCTTCTGGACATCTGCCGCCTCTGAGAATGAATTGCCCCCAGGTTTCCTCGCCGCGCTTCGAGATGATCCGGCGTGCAGGATCCTCGGCGTCTGCCTCAAGGAGGCCAAGACGCATGAGGGGGACGATTGTCCTGTTGCCGAACGAATACTCATAGGTTCGCTCTGGCAAAACAAGCATCCATCCCGATGTTCCGCGTTCGGTGATGGCAGACACAAGGTAACCACCCCGCGCAGGCTTGTCGCCGCGTGAATGCGTGAACAGGCAGATGGTCCAGAATGCATTTCTCGGTCGTGGCGGTATTAACGCCCAATCCATTGGCCCGTAGTCTGGATATTAAATTGCTGGGGCTGGTCCGCTTTGGCCGCTGGCAAAACCTTCCCGGTAGGCCTTATCAAGCGCATTGCTGATTGCGCCCGCCGTATTGACGGACAGACCGTATTTGCGATTGTATCGGTCCTTCGCGACGATTTCGCAAGCAATTTCCCTGAAGCGAGCCTTGCGATATAGGTCGGGTGGGGGGCGCTTAGTCATAAGGCGATCTCCTCTTTTGCAGCCAGAGACGAGTTGCGACGCTTGACTATATTGGACTTGTCCCGTTTTATTTCCGCCTCTTTATCTCGTTTCGGCGGTTATCTGTTCGAATTGAGCGGGCGATATT
>NZ_JAAPBB010000247.1:0-419 GCF_019730395.1 Ochrobactrum sp. SFR4
GCAATGGGTCGCGCCCTACGGGGAAGGCGATATTGTCGGCGATATATGGGCACCTATGAGTTCTGAGTTTTGGCTCGGTACTGATAATCTTGGCAGGGATATTCTGTCGCGACTGATATATGGCGCCCGTACCACGCTGTCGGTGGCACTATTCGCGACATTAATATCCTTCATATTGGGAGTGGGATTAAGTTTTTTCGCAGCACTTAACCGCGGTATTGCCGATCAGATTTTATCCCGTTTCAATGATATGATGATGGCGATCCCGACTTTGATTTTTGCGTTGATCGTTTTGGCAATGCTGCCGCAGAAAATCTGGATTTTGATATTGGTGATGGCTTTATTGGATTCCACGCGTGTTTTTCGTATCGGCCGCGCTGTTGCTCTGGATGTAGTGGTGATGGATTTTGTTGAGGCGG
>NZ_JAAPBB010000248.1:0-419 GCF_019730395.1 Ochrobactrum sp. SFR4
CCATGGAAGGCGTGTTATAGTCTGTAAAATTCTCACCGACCGAACCATGCTTCAAAAAAGCATCCCGCGTTTGATGAGACAACCATTCTTCCATCATAAAATGACCGCCATTGAGGCGTTCAAGCCACATATCTTTCCAGCTGTCACCAATGATAGCTTTGTCCGGCGAGCGTGACTGATAAGCAAGCATTGTTGTAGCCCATGACAGCTGAGCCGACAAATGTGTCCCATTCTTGTAATGAATATCATCATTATATCGGTCCACCGTTGATGCGATGGAAATAACGGCTTTTAACGCCGGAGGTTTAAGCGCCGCCACCTGCATACAGTTGAAACCACCCCATGAGATGCCCATCATACCAACCGAGCCGTTCGACCATGGTTGCTCCGCGATCCAACCGATAATTTCACAGGCATTT
>NZ_JAAPBB010000249.1:0-418 GCF_019730395.1 Ochrobactrum sp. SFR4
TGCAGTCATCTGAAACGGGCCGCGCACATTCGCCTTGATACCAACACGCCCCAGTGACGGCACCATATCAATCGCCCGTTCCCAGTTCCATGAAACGGAATCGAAGTCTTCCTCCAGAAGATCAGCACCAAACCATTCAGGAACACCATTTTCGGCAAATAATTGTAAGTGCTCGGTTTTCTCATAAGGGCCGAACATCAGACCGTCGCCTTCTTCACGCAGATAGCCTTCAAATCCTTCATCACGAAGGATCGGCATCTCCGGCAGCCCCTGACGTTTACGCTCCATGACTTCCGGCACAGCATCTGTAATCCAGTATTGGTGGATAATCGGAATAGCCGGTATATCCAGCCCCAGCATCGCACCGGTCTGGCGCGCATAATTTCCGGTAGCGGAAATGACATGCTCACAAACAATG
>NZ_JAAPBB010000250.1:0-418 GCF_019730395.1 Ochrobactrum sp. SFR4
CGACTAATGAGCCAACAGTCAATGTTCAGGGTAAAATCTTCCTGAATGTGGAGTTTGAGCCGGTCGGTTTGATGGAGCAAATCCTCGTCACCACGCACCGTAACATTCTTTATTACCAGGTCATGCTGGATGAAGTGAATGGCTTGATCGAAAACGGCCCGCTAACACTCGGCGAGTAAGGAAGTCCAATGTCAAATCTCCCTCGTTTTATCCTGCGCGATTGTATGCTGTGGGCAGATCGCGAAAGCAAGCTCGGCCAGATCGGTGATATCACCCCGCCGGTACCACAGAAGAAACTGGAAGAGCTGCGCAACGCCGGTATGGTAAAGCCTCGCGAGGTTATGCTTGGCTATGAGAAGCTGGAATTCAGTTTCAAGATGCCGAGCCTTGACCCGCAAATCTTGACTCTATTCGGCCT
>NZ_JAAPBB010000251.1:0-418 GCF_019730395.1 Ochrobactrum sp. SFR4
GACAGGCAGAGCATTTTTCAGCGGAACCGGCGGTGATAATCACTTTAGCGCCCAGTGCTTTGCCAAGCTGGATCGCCGTCGTCCCGATACCGGAACTGCCGCCATGAATCAGCAAGGTCTCACCAGCCTGTAATTGGCCGCGCTGCACCACATTGTGCCAGACAGTGAATAATGTTTCCGGCAGAGCGGCGGCTTCCACATAGCCATAGCCCGATGGCAGCGGCAGGGCATTCCCCTCATGAACCGTGACATATTCGGCATAGCCACCACCAGCCAGTAGTGCGGTAACCGCATCACCGACCTTGTAGCGCTCAACACCTTCACCAACCACCACGACATCACCGGCTACTTCCAGCCCCGGCAAATCGGAGGCACCGGCAGGCGGCGGATAATGTCCCTGTCTTTGCAAGACATCCGG
>NZ_JAAPBB010000252.1:0-418 GCF_019730395.1 Ochrobactrum sp. SFR4
TGGCGGTTGATGATGCGATTGAAGCCGGTGCTATGGCGCTGTTTGGCGAGAAATACGGTGATGAAGTACGCGTGGTTTCCATGGGCACTGCGACACAGGGCGATAAAGCCGGTAAAACCTATTCGCTGGAACTTTGCGGCGGTACGCATGTTCGCCAGACCGGTGATATTGGTTTGGTGCGCATTGTCTCCGAAGGTGCGGTTGCAGCTGGTGTACGCCGTATGGAAGCGCTGACCGGTGAGGCAGCACGTCTTTATCTTGAAGAGCAGGATGAGCGCGTTAAAGCCATTGCATCTGCTCTGAAGACCACGCCGTCTGAAGCGCTGGAACGTGTCAACAGCCTGCTGGATGAGCGTCGCAAGCTTGAAAAAGAACTCACCGAAGCCCGCAAGAAACTGGCTCTGAGTGGCGGTTCCTC
>NZ_JAAPBB010000253.1:0-417 GCF_019730395.1 Ochrobactrum sp. SFR4
ATGCAGGTGTGGTGCGGGACAAGACGATGGGTCTGTCAGCCGGACGGGCGTTCTGTTGTGACTGGACATTTTCCCGTTTGTCGGCTTCGGTCGGATGGCAAAGGCTAGAACAGCACTGTTTTGATCCGTGCCACATCGTTATGCTGCATCCTGAACCAGCTTGCGGTTGGCAGCTTTGGAGTGATACTTTGATGCAAGGATGCGGTTGCCTTTTTTCGGATAACGATCACGAAACACGATTTCGACCGGCTCACCGATAAAATCGGCGATTGCTCGCTCGGCTTTTTCATGTGGACGTGTCCAAATATTTTTAACGCCGGAGGCGCTTAACCCGTTAAGTTTGGCTATACCGGCTAAGGTCATGCCTTCCCTGCGAAGGTGGGCAAGAATCGAATGACGATCCCACGCATTGGGCTT
>NZ_JAAPBB010000254.1:0-417 GCF_019730395.1 Ochrobactrum sp. SFR4
CTCCGCACGGGTCGACCTGCAGCCCAAGCTTGTATTCCTGAAAAGGTATCTACTAGCACTAGGAGATACTTGTAACCATACTATTTCAGTGAAGTTTACTTCGACTTCTCACTAAACTTCTTAGGTCTTTTTGCCCTGTTTGCTTGTTAAGCATTTACTTGCTGACATACCTTACACTTTTTTACTACCTCTCTGGCTAAATCTTAAAGTCTAATACATATACCTTAACTACTTGGACAAACTTTTTATCTCCTAAATGAGTCCATTTCTGTATTTGGCAAAGTGAGTCTTTTCTTTGTTTTCTGGGGAGTATAGCCTTCCCCTCAAGTGTGTCATTGTCTTTTTATCTTTTAAACAACTTGGGCCTTTTCTAAGTGAGGCCATCCCTTAGTCTAATCCTAGTTCTCAGTGGCTGTC
>NZ_JAAPBB010000255.1:0-416 GCF_019730395.1 Ochrobactrum sp. SFR4
GTATGTGAAAGCGGTTTGCTTCAGGGCAGGCCGCTTTTTTGTTGATCTCATGATCAGCGCAGAGGGGAGACATCTGTTTGCGGCGCAATAACATTCTACAGATAGCCGTTTTAAACACAGTTTTGTGTCTGTATCTGCTGGATTTTGTCAGGCATTAGAATGTCGTGCGGGTCATATGTAAAATGAGCGGCTATTATTCAGATGAATATCCGCAAAAACTATAGGCATTTGAGCTAAACTTGACTATAGAACTCGTATTGAATTTTGTCCGGTGCGGTTTTGCCTGAAAATATCAGGCCTGTTGCATGTGGATGAGCCGGTTTCCGGCATTTAAATGCTGCCCCATTTCCCTGAAGGCAGCAACTATAGAGCGTGTTCTGTGTGACAACTGGCAGAACATAAGATTAATGTGACAG
>NZ_JAAPBB010000027.1:0-14233 GCF_019730395.1 Ochrobactrum sp. SFR4
CGTAAAGGGCACTCGCTTCGTCATAAAGGTTTCCTTTCAACTCATGAAAACCTCTCCACTTTTGCGAAGCAAGTCCAGCTTCACGGTTCAATTTCTCATGATCGTCGGAACGTCGACGCAATCGACGTTGCTCACCAAGCTTCCTGATAGAGGCCAAGCGCATCTGCCTCGGTCACCTCCGCGGGATTGTTGATGAGAAGCCGCTGCTGCAACATAGCGCTCTGTGCCAGCATTGGCAGATCCCCTTCGGGCACGTTCACATCGCGCAATCGCAGGGGCGCACCAGAGCGAGTCATCAAGTCTTTCATGTATGTAACGAAGCTTACAGAACGTGCCTCTACACTCTCATCATCACCCGCACGGCCAATTACAACATTGGCAAGTTCTGCGTAAAGCGGGGCAGCAGCGGTCATATTGAAACGTAAGACCGGCCCCAGCATCAGCGCATTGGTCAACCCGTGCGGCAGGTGGTAGTGCCCACCCAGAGGATAAGCCAGCGCGTGCACAGCCCCGACTGGGCTGTTAGCGAAGGCATAGCCCGCCAGCGTGGCGCCCAACAACATGCCTTCCCGCGCGGCACGGTCCATTCCGTTGCGACATGCAGGCAAAAGGTTCCTTGAGAGTAACTGCAGTGCGGACCTGGCAAAGATATCAGAAATAAGATTTTTCCTGTGTCGGCCAGTAAAAGCCTCAATCGCATGGACCATGGCATCAATACCCGTCGCGGCGGTCTGGCTTTGTGGTAGGCCTGTCGTCAGCTCGGCGTCAAGCAGCACTCGATCTGCATAAAGCTGCTGCGAGACAACGCCCATCTTGGTTGTCTGGCCGGTAGTCAAAATGGTAATGTTCGTGACCTCAGACCCTGTGCCCGCCGTCGTCGGCACTTGTACCAATGGTACACGTCCGCCTCTAACCTTGCCTATACCATAGATCTCCGAAAGCGTCTGATCTGAGATCAGCATAACGGCGACCAGCTTGGCAACATCCATTGACGAGCCGCCACCGAGGCCTAGCACAATATCGGCACCCATGCGCTTGCCAGTTTCCACGCAGGATATGAGGACGGCCTCGGGTGGGTCGGCAACGACCTTATCAAACACAGTAATCCTAAACCCAGTTGCAGACAAGGAAGCTATGGCGTCCTCCAATAGCCCCGCTTCATGCAAAAACCTATCGGTTACGATCAGTAGATTGCGCTGTATAAACCAGCGAGCCAGATGTTCACCCAGGCGACGGGCTCCGCCCCATTCGATCAGCAAAGAGCCTGGTGTGTCGAACGAGAACGAATTGATAACTTCTGTCATTTCTTCGGCCTTCCATCATAAGTTGCCGCGCAACCGTGCTGCCTGAAGCGGATATATGCCAAGCGTTTCACACGGCGCTGCAAACGTATTTGAGCTCAAGATATTCATCTATGCCGTACTTTGATCCCTCGCGACCAAGTCCCGATTGTTTGATACCGCCAAAGGGCACCACCTCATTGGATATCAGGCCGGTATTATGCCCCACCATGCCGTATTCCAGCCCTTCGGAAACGCGTATCGTTCGGCTAAAATCGCGCGTATAGAAATAGGCAGCCAGACCGAAGATGGTGTCGTTTGCCATAGCGATTACTTCTTCCTCGCTGTCAAATGTGAAGAGCGGTGCCATCGGACCAAAAGTCTCTTCCTGCGCTACCAGCATTTCGGAGGTGACACCTGTCAGAACGGCGGGCTCGAGATAAAGCCCCCCCAGCCGCTTCCCCCCCTGAATGAGCGTTGCGCCTTTCTTGACCGCGTCAGAAATGTGGGCTTCGACCTTCTCTAACGCCTTCTCCTCGATCATCGGGCCAATCTGAGTACCCTGCGCCGTTCCGTCGCCCACTTTCAACGTGGCAACCCGGGCCGCAAGCTTCTGTGCGAAAGCGTCATAGACACCTCTTTGCACATAGATGCGGTTGGCACAGACGCAGGTCTGACCAGCATTGCGAAACTTCGACAGCATGGCGCCTTCAACCGCAGCGTCGAGGTCAGCATCGTCAAAGACGATGAAAGGCGCGTTGCCACCCAACTCAAGCGATAGTTTCTTAATCGTCTGGGCAGATTGCGCCATCAACACGCGACCGACTTCGGTCGATCCAGTAAAGGATAGTTTTCGTACTACCTCACTGTCGGTCAAAACCCTGCCTATCTCCGAGGACGAGCCGGTGACGATCTGCAACACTCCCGCCGGTATGCCGGCGCGAACAGCAAGCTCTCCAAGGGCCAGCGCGGTGAGTGGGGTCAGGTCGGCGGGACGCACAATCATTGAGCACCCAGCCGCCAACGCCGGCGCAGCCTTGCGCGTGATCATTGCCGCAGGGAAGTTCCACGACGTAATTGCCGCAGTTATACCGATCGGCTGGCGCAAAACGGTGATGCGCTGTCCGGCCTGCGGAGCGGGGACCGTATCACCATATATCCGCTTAGCTTCTTCGGCGAACCATTCGATGAAGGCGGCCGCATAAGCGATTTCACCTTTGGCTTCCGCCAGGGGCTTACCCTGCTCCAATGTCATGATGAGACCAAGATCGTCAGCGTTCGCCAACAACAACTCGAACCAGCGTCTCAGATTCGCCGTACGCTCCTTTGCTGTCAGCGCAGCCCAACGTTTCTGAGCAGTAGCAGCCGCAGCAATTACCGCAGGAATTTCTGCCGCCGACAGGCGCGGTACTCGCCCGACGACAGAACCATCTGCCGGATTCCGCACTTCGATCGTTTCACCAGAAAACGATTGCACCCACGCTCCGTTAACAAGGCAAGTTGCTTTGAGCAAAGTTGGGTCTGTAAGCTTGATCACTATTAATTCTCCTTCAAATTTTCAGAAATGCTGGCCCGTTAGGCCGCTAGGAAACCGCGATCTACGGGAAGAACACTTCCAATGATAAAATCAGCGAGCGACGAGGACAGGAATACGACTGGCCCGACCACCTCATACGTCTCGCCCAAGCGGCCCATCAGAACGCGCGAAGTAAACCAACTCGCGCCGCCGGGTCGATCGATCATTGTTTGCGCCATTTCGCTTTTGATTAGCCCCGGTGCGATAGCATTAACCCGAATTCCGTGCGGAGCGAGTTCGCGGGCCATCCCCTGCGTCAGCGATTTAACTGCACCTTTCGATATGATATAACCGGCAGTGGAATCTCCGGCAACGAAACCTGCAACCGAGCAAAGATTGATCACGCAGCCCTTTGCCGCCTTTAGTGCTGGCACAAAAACATGCGAAACATTGAATGTGCCATCAAGATTCACGCTCAGAATCCTGTCCCAAAGCGTGATCGTCTCTTCACTGTCGAAGGATGCGCGACCTGCGATAACGGCATTGTTCACCAGAATGTCCAGTCCCCCATACCGTTGAAGCACTCGCAGGCGAAAGTATTGACAGCGGGACGGTCGGTCACGTCGAGCTTTGCAGCCTCGGCCTCACCAAAGGCACTTTAGATGACGTTCATCTGCTCGTCGGCAACTTGTCATCAAAATCAGTTATGATCAGCCTTGCACTCTGCTCTGCCAGCCCATGAGCAATCGCCGCACCCAAACCACGGCCCGCACCAGTGAGCGCCACTTTTCCTTTTAGAAGTGCCATCAAGCACGATCCTTTCACGACATATAAATTCCGCCATTTGCCTGGATCGTCTCACTCGTAATAAATCAGGCGGCGTCTGAGCAGAGAAATGCAATAACTCAGGCAATCTCGGATGGCTTCCCGACGACCCAACCGCCGCCGTTGATAAAGAAGACCACTGGCACAACATCTCCCACCGTGGAACGGTATTCACGTGTAGAAATCGTTTCCCCGGTTACAGACACCGTATGATCTCTCGCCACCGGTAAGTACCACGGGGGGGCGCCGAGAATAACCGTACGATAATGTTTGGAATGTTCAGACATAGTAGTTTCATCCAAGTCAAAGGAGACTGGAGGGCAGCTCAGCATCCCCCCGTGAATTACTTGAAGCGTGTTAGTCCGTGCGGCTGATATCCTGCGGCGTGACCAGACGCGTCTCGCCAGCGTCAAGCATGACGAGGGCAGATGTGTATTTTAATCGTCAAGGACTTCGACGATTAATACTAGCCAGTTCAACAAGGAGGCAGCCATCGTATGCCGCGTGGGCGTAGTGTCCGCCGAACGGCAGCATTATGCGTAGCCTGGAATCTGACCGCCATGCACTGGAATAATGGCGCCATTCACAAAGGACGCTGCAGGATCGGCAAGCCACGCCACGGCCTCGGCAACATCCTCGGGCGTACCCATTCGACCAATGGGAATCTCCCCAACTATGGTATTGACCACACTCTCGGGGCTCAACGACTTTGCTACCGCGATCTTGGCCTGCTCAGCCCTGCCCATGTCAGTATCAATATAGCCTGGAGCAACGGCATTGACGCGAATTCCCATTGGTGCCAACTCTTGTGCGAGCAGTCTGGTTAGTCCAACGACCGCATGCTTGCTGACGACATAACTGCCATATTCTGCGAGCGCAGCGACACCGAGGGTGGAGGCCATGTTGACTATAGTGCCCGACCTCCGCTCCTTCATGGAAGCGAGAACTGCGCGCGTCATGTTTACGGCCCCGAGGACGTTGACACGAAGGGATATCTCCCACTCAGCGTCGGTAATTTTTTCGAAAGCGGCAGTCCCTACGGCACTGCCCGCGTTGTTGACGAGAATGTCGATCGGGCCGAGGTCAGTAGTAACTTTCATCACTCCCTCGCGTACACTGTCGTGATCAGCTATGTCGATGGCGACAGCAACGCTCTTTCGTCCCATACTGCGAATAAGGTCGGCTGTCTCCTCCAGCTCAGCAAAGCTTTCACCGAGCCCGATTCCTTCGACTTCGAACTGCGGCATTCTCCGGGCGATATCCGCGACTGCGACATCGGCACCACATTCCGCCAACCGTAGAGCGATCGCACGGCCTATACCCCGTGCACGTCCAGCGCCTGTAACAAGCGCAATTTTGCCGATCAGCGGCCTCCAGCCGTCGTGTGACATCATCTTCCCTCCTATCCAACGTACAGCACTATTTCATGGTCAATTGACCAAGTCAATGACCATTTACTCGTACATTGGCTCTGTTGCAAAAAATGCAGCTGTCACGAAAAGCCCCTTGTTCTCTGCTGTCAAGCGGTCTGGCCTTGTAGTGGACTTGCCGCATATGGTGGAGTATCTCAAGCGTGGACTGAGGGCTTTGGTGAAGCATTACGGTCTTGTGTAAAAGAACGTATCATGACTCATTCAGGAACTTGACGGGAACATGAATTAATGTCATTCTTTATAACATCGGGGTAATCCGATTTGAGAGGCAGCTTAAAGGCTGCCTGTCCGTCGACGAATGATTTGAGGCTTTTTGGGCTTTTGAAGATTGGATTTTCCGGCTCGGTTTATGGGTTGATTTAAGCAGCTTTAGCCTGGTGGTTCAAGCGGCGTTTTTTGATGGTATCTCGTTTAATCCTTTCGCGTTCGAGTAGGATGGTCTGTCCGCGTCCGAAGTAAACGTCGGCGGGCGTGAGGTTGTCGAGGCTCTCGTGATATCGACGATGGTTGTAATGCTCGACGAAGGCTGCGATCTGAGCTTCGAGGTCCTCCTTGAAGAAGTAATTTTCGAGCAGGATGCGGTTCTTGAGCGTCTGGTGCCAGCGTTCGATCTTGCCCTGCGTTTGCGGTTCTCCTTACGCAGCCGTTCATTCTCTTTTGCTAAATCAATGTCGGCAGCAGGAGGCATATTCTCGGGGCGAGAACGCTGTATCCATTTTGATAACGTGGAAAGGCCGACACCCAAATCGGTTGCTACCTGGCGGCGAGTAAGACCACTCGTTAGCGCAATCCGAACGGCTTCGCGTCTGAAATCGTCTGTGTGTGAAACTGCCATAATTCTTCTCCTTAATGACAAATAGTCTATTTAAGGAGGCGGAATCAAACCGTGACAAGTCCAGACACCTGATCCAGGACTTCTCCGCAATCATCTACGCTTGCGCCGCAGACATAAACTCTCGATGAATCTCAACAGACCCTAGAGCGGAAACGTAACTTTTCAGAACTGAATAATTGGTCTATTGACTTGGTCTTTCGACCAAAATAAGGTGCTCTTGGCTCGCATGCTGGAGGCCAGTCTGGAGGGGCTCTGTCAGCGAGTAATCCGTGGGAGGAACACATGTCAAAATCCAGCGATGACTCGTCGCTTGCAAAAACTGAATTTCAAGGAGGCCAAGACGCATTTTATCGCGGTATAGGAACCGTCGATATTGTCTTCATGGTTGTGGCAGCGGTGGCTCCACTCGGCGCAGCAGCCATAGTCGTCCCAACAGTATTCGCTCAAAGCGGTAGCATCGCGTCGCCACTATATTTCATTGCCGCCGCCGCTATCTTGTGCTTGTTCTCTGTCGGTTTCACTCTTATGAGCCGATACATCCAGAATGCCGGAGCCTTTTACACATATATCCAGGCGGGACTGGGAAAAATGATGGGATCTGGCGCGGCGTCTCTCGCGCTCGTGTCATACTTGATCCTGATGATTGGACTTTATGCCTACATTGGGGTCGCGTCTGCAGCCGCCGCGAGTACGTATCTCAGCCTGATAATCCCTTGGTGGATCTGGTCCTTCGCATTTATTGGCATTGTCGCTTTCCTCGGCTACCGCGATATTGAGCTGAGCGCAAAGGTACTCGGCGTTGTGCTGGTGTTAGAAGTACTCGCCATTTTTATAGTGAATTTCGCCATCATCTTTCATGGGGGCGCGGAAGGTCTTTCGACAGCGCCGCTCAACGTAGAAAAAACGATGTCAGGAGCGCCGGGGCTAGGACTATTGTTTGCATTCTACGCATTTCTGGGCTTCGAGACGATCGCAGTTTTTCGAAGTGAAGCCAGAGATCCAGATCGAGCGATCCCAAGGGCGACGTATGCAGCAGTGATTTTCATGGGTGGCCTTTACGCATTTTCTGCATGGTCGCAAGCTGTCGGTATCGGGGTAAGCAAGTTTCTTGAAATCGCGTCCGCTGATCCCGCCGTAGTCCTGCCAAATCTTGCTTCGCAGTATGTCGGGACTACGATGAAGGACCTCATCGAGGTTCTGCTCGTAACAAGTTTCTTTGCCTGCGTTCTCTCATTTCATAATGTTGTGGCGCGCTACCAATTCACGCTGGCACGCGGCGGACTGCTTCCGCGCGCGCTTGGTACAGTCCACGAATCGCATCGATCACCGTCGCTGTCTTCCCTGACAGTGACGGTGATCTCCTTCACTATTCTTGGGGCGCTAACGGTCGCCCGCTTAGACCCCGTTACAGATATTTATACCTGGTTCTCTGGGTCCGCGACCCTCGGACTGGTCGTGCTTATGACACTCACCAGTCTCTCAGTCGTTGTGTTTCACCAGCGCGAAAAGATGAAAGATTCAATCTGGAGTGCGACTGTTGCCCCCATTCTGTCGCTGATTGGCCTTTGTACCGTGCTTTACCTGATGGTTCAGAACTTAGAGATGCTTGTCGGTGGCAGGATTGCAGCTACCTGTGTCCTCATCGCTACCGGCCTTGCTTTTGCACTCGGTGTAAGTTGGGCCGCCATGGTTAAACGCCGCAAGCCCAGGGATTACGCTCAGATGCTTGAATGATGTCGCACCTACCATCCGCGCAGAGAGAGAGCAGAGTGCTAAAGCCATGCGGGTGGTAGTTTTTGATTAGAGCGCCGTACGACCTCTGGGCGCTCAAAGGAAGCTCTAACCTATTGTTTCTACGCATTGTGCTTTCCAAAAATCGCTGCCGATTTCTGGGCCGATGCTGTAAAAAGGCTACGTCAGGAGATTATATGGGAAAGTTCGATAATAAAATCTGCGTTGTGACCGGCGCGGCCTCCGGTATCGGATGGGCGACTGCCCAACATTTCGCTAGAGAGGGTGGTCGTGTTGTCTTGGTCGACCGCGCCAACCCTGGCGACCGAGTAAGCGAAGTGGCAGGAACATTCGTGCAAGCGGACGTCAGCGATGAGGACAGTGTCGAGGCTTTGTTCAAGCAAGTTTTCGAATTGTTTGGGCGAGTTGATATTCTGGTGAACAACGCCGGGATTATCGCGGAAGCCGAAATTGACCTTGTAAAGCAGAGCGATTTCCGACGTCACATTGACGTTAACACGTTCGGTGTGCTTCTCTGCACAAGGTACGGTGCACGTCTTATGCCTCCTGATTCCAGCATTGTGAACACCGCTTCGATGGCAGGGCGCCTCGGCTTTGCGAGCTATGGTGCTTACGCTGCCTCAAAGGCGGCCGTAATTTCCCTGACACAGGTTTCAGCCATAGAGTATGGGCCGCGAAAAATACGTGTAAACTGTATATGTCCAGCGTCCGTTGAAACGCCAATGCTTCAGGCGCAGAAAAGCGGCAACATTGAGCGTGAGATTAGTAAACTCGCATCTCCCCTGGGAATTGTGATTTCACCTGATGAAGTGGCTGAAGTGATAGCGTTCCTCGCGTCGTCGGCATCGTCAGCTTTAACTGGTCAGGCAATAAATGTGGATGCTGGTATGTCTGCCGGATACTCAAGCCAGCTTCTTTCCAGTCTGGCGGAGAGTCGCGCATTGTCGTTATAACGCCGTTGCGGGAATCGCGAATGCCGTTCCATCAGTTATGCTCGTGGGAGCAGCGAATCGGACTATCGTTCGCACCTACGGTCTGGCAAAAGATGTTCTTGTTGTGAGTTATTGAAAGCCATCCACCAATTGGGCTCTTCATTAAAAGCGCGAGTAACACCCAAGCTGGGCTTAGAGCGCCGTGCGCCCATGTGGGCGCACAAAGGGCGCTCTAAACTATTGATTCTAAACATTATGTTTCCAAAAAATTGATGCCGATTTCTGGGCCGATGCTTTGCATTGGCCGCTACATTTGCATGTCGAAAGAACTGCCAGTCATTGACACCTGTCGTTACGGCAGTTTACAGAGCGGGGCAACTGACACAGTCGGTCGCCTTGGTTCTATTTATGAGTTTCTCAACTTCTATAGGTTCAGGGGGCTGTAACCGAAGAGAGAAATCATGGCGCGCGTATCCGCCGAGCAGCGGCGCAAAGATCTCACACTAGCCGCCTTTCGGGTTATGACCCGAGTAGGTGTTTCCTCAGCTACGACGCGTCTAATTGCAGAGGAGGCAGGCGTTCCCCAAGGCGTATTCCACTACGCATTTCGATCGAAGGATGAGCTCTTTCGGCAGCTGATTTATGTCGTGGTAGAGGGAATGGTAGGCGATGCTCTCGATGCCATGGTTGAAGGCGTGTCATTTCAGGAATCCCTGCAGCGTTCTTTGCGGCAAATGTGGAATAACGCAATAACGCATCCGGACTGTCAGCTCGTACTGTACGAACTGACAGCCGCCGCCTTGCGCGAGCCCGGCGGTGAAACGCTCGCGAGATGGCAGTATGATCAGTATTTCGCATTCACTAAGAAACTATTGCTTTCCCTGGCTGAGCACACCGGAGTTCGCTGGCTCGCGCCCGTCGACGTATTGAGCCGCATGGTCAGTTCAATGATGGATGGGTTGGTCCTCGCGTGGATTACCGATCGAAATACTGAGGATTCTGTGGCAGCGCTGGATATTTTTTCTTCCCAGCTCGCGAAATTTGCCATTATCAAAGATGGCGACTTATAATTCGGTCGATTGACTTAGTCGATAGACATAGGTAGATTGCAATTCGTTAAGGCCTTGGATGGCGCGAAGATTTGGCTAGAGCCCGTCGAGGAGTTCGGAACTGGTCAATCGTTGGACGGATTGTGAGAACGCTTAGATCTAGCATCTAATAGTCGCTATCGAAGATGACCTGCAGATGTTTCTTCGCGGAGCGGCGCTGTCGCGACTTTTGCTTTAAGTCCGTCGTCGATATGCAGTGTGTGCGCGTTGTGCGCTAGGCCCAGCATCTTCCGCTGTTCGCTTCCGGGCCTTCGGAGGAGATAAGTTGCTATGACGGATTGTTTTGCTGTCAGTGATCGCAGTTCCCTTATCATCGGTTTTGTAATCAATCCCTTCGCCGGGATGGGGGGGAGCGTTGGGTTGAAAGGTACGGACGGGGCTGCCATCGTTGAGGAGGCGCGCCGACGTGGAGCGCGTCCACTCGCCAACGAGCGAGCAATCTCAGCAATGGCCGTCCTTGCCGGCGTAACTTCGACGATTAGGATACTTACTGCTGGAGGAGCGATGGGAGAAGACGTCGTCCGAGAGGCTGGCTTCGACGCCGTGGTCGTCTATCGCCCGCAAGATGCGGAGACGAGTTCACACGACACTTATTGGGCTGCCACTGAAATGCTTGCGCGCGGTGTCAAGCTCATCATGTTTGTAGGCGGTGATGGCACTGCGCGTGATGTCTTCCGTGCGGTTGGAAATCAGGTGCCAACCCTTGGCGTGCCGGCCGGGGTTAAGATGCACTCGGCTGTATTTGGGTCAAATCCGAAAAGCGCAGGTCAACTGGCGGCATTGTTTCTTTCTAACGATCCCTTAGTCAAGGTCCGCGAAGCCGAAGTGATGGATCTCGATGAAGAGGCAATTCGCCATGATCGGGTCTCAGCCGAACTCTTTGGATATGCGCAAAGTCCGTATCAGCAGCGCCTTACACAGAACGCAAAGGCGGGTTCGAGGCCGGGAGAGAATGATACTCTTAACGCGACGGCTAGACGCGTGATCCAGCAAATGCGCCCAGGCTGTCTCTACATCTTAGGGCCAGGGACGACAACCCGGCGCGTCGCAGATGCCCTAGGCCTTCCTTCTACCCTGCTTGGTGTGGATGCCATTCTCAATGGCAGGATCGTTGGCTCTGATCTGGATGAAAGGTCGCTTCTCCACCTCATGGAGGATCGAGACGTTTACATCATCGTTGGTGTGCTTGGCGGACAAGGAAGCCTGTTCGGGCGCGGCAACCAACAGATCAGCGCAGATGTCCTTCGCAAGGTAGGACGCGAACGTATCATTGTGATCTCCACATTAGACAAGCTGATTGCCCTCGATCCGCCGATGCTGCGGGTCGATACGGGGGACGCAGAAGTTGACGCAATGTTCACCTGTCACATGAAAATTGAGACCGGTCCGGAACGCAGCACGATTATGAAGGTCGGGCCGTGAGAACTCCCCAAACTAACTATAACCGAAGAGGACTGTCATGCGAGAACCCGCTGCACACCCGTATATGGCCAATTCAGTGCCAGCTATTCAACGGGAGATGCTCGACGCGATCGGTGTCGACAATGTTGAGATGCTTTTTCGCCAAATTCCGCCCGATCATCGACTGAAGCGGCCACTGGAACTTCCTCCTGCCCTCAGCGAACACGAGCTGAAAAGACATTTGCTTGATGTGCTGAAAAAGAATGAAACGTGCGAGCAAAACCTCAGCTTCCTAGGCGCAGGCATATGGCGGCACCATGTGCCTGCTGCATGTGATGAAATCGTTCGACGCAATGAATGGCTGACTTCGATCAACGGTGCGCCAAGTTCAGATCATGGGCGGTTTCAAGCTTGGTTTGAGTTCTGCAGTCAGTTAGGCGAGCTTCTCAACCTTGATCTGGTTGGCCTCCCTGTTCGCAGTTGGGGCAGCGCTGCAGGACATGCCATGCGAATGGCGGTGAGGCTAACGGGTCGGAGCGAAGTGGCAATCGTGCGAGTAATCGATCCGGAGCGTCTGTCAGTAATACGCAACTATTGTGAGCCGGTTGAGATGGCGAGCCATATCAATATTCGGTTCGTTGATTACGATCCTGCGACCGGGCTAATTGATCTAAATGATCTGCGAGCAGCGGTTGGGCCTCAGACCGCCGCGGTCTATTTCGAGGTTCCATCCTATCTCGGCGTCATAGAACACCAAGCAGCCGAGGTTGCAGCGATCGCAAAAGCTGCCGGCGCAGAGACCATCGTCGGCGTTGATCCGATCTCGCTTGGCGTTCTATCATCGCCGGCCGATTACGGCGCAGATATCGTGGTGGGAACGATTCAGACGTTGGGCATTCATATGCACACCGGGGGAGGTCTTGGTGGTTTTATCGCTTCAAGAGATGAGGACCGATATGCCCGCCAGTATCCCGCACTTTTCATTAGCATCGCAGAAACGAGCCAGCCCGGTGAATATGGATTCGGCTTAGGTCTGTTTCACCAGTCGTCTTATGGAATGCGCGACAAGGCCAATGATTGGGTGGGGCACTCGGTCTACATGTGGGCAATCGCTGCGGCTGCTTACATGGCCATGATGGGACCTGAAGGGTTTCGAGAAGTTGGAGAGCAAATCATCCGCCGTGCTCACTACGCAGCTCAGCTCTTGTCGACGGTAGAGGGGGTCCGAGTAACATTTCCCACCGGCTTTTTCAAAGAGTTCGTAGTTAATTTCGACGAAACCGGACGGACCGTGGCTGATATCAACAGAGGACTTCGGGATCATGCCATCTTTGGCGGCAAAGACCTGTCGCAGGACTTTCCTGAACTGGGCGCCAGCGCTCTCTACTGCGTCACTGAGATCCATAGTCAGTCCGATATTGAGTGCTTGGCTGGCGCACTGAAGGAGGTAATTGCACGATGACTTCTGAATTGAAAACCTATCATGCTCCCGTCTGGAATGAGCCGGTTATAATGGAGATGGGCTATCCCGGGCGACGGGGGGTATTGTTTTCGCAAATCGAAACAGAAATTTGTGACAAGACGGAGGAGGCTGTTGAGCTCATCCCAGCTGCGTTGCGTCGACGGGACAAGGCAGCCTTGCCTGAGCTTTCGGAGCCGGAAGTCCTATATCACTACCTACGGTTATCTCAGCAAACGCTGGGGATGATGGGAACCAGCCTCTTTGGAACTTGCACGATGAAGTACAACGCCCAAATCAACGAGGCGATTGCGTGGCGACCGGAGATTACGCAGGTACATCCTTATCAACCCGAAGATACTCTTCAAGGCACATTGGAAGTCATTCACCGCATGGATTTGATCATGCGAGAGCTCTCGGGAATGGATCAGTTTGTATTTCATGCGGGGGGCGGCGCCGATGCAGCGTACCTTAACTGTTGTGTCGCCCGTGCCTATCACGCATCTCGTGGTGAGTTGCAACAACGCGATGAGATAATCACGACGATCCAAACACATCCCTCGAGTGCGGCGACTGCAGCGACCGCCGGGTTCAAGGTTATTACCCTGATGCTCGACGAGAACGGATATCCCTCTTTGGATGCTCTCAAAGCCGCAGTATCTGAGCGAACCGCAGCGCTGATGGTCAACAACCCAGACGACATGGGTGTCTACAATCCGGAGATTAAGGAGTGGGTGCGTATTGTGCATGACGCGGGCGGCCTGTGCTTTTACGACCACGCCAATTTCAACGGAGTGATGTCGAAAATCAGGGCACGTGAGTTGGGCTTTGATGCCTGCATGTTTATGCTTCACAAAACGTTTGGCGCGCCGAAAAGTGGGGTCGGAGGCCCGGCCTCAGGCGCTTACGGCTGTTCCGAGAAGTTAGCACCTTTCCTTCCTTCACCAACAGTTGGATTTGATGGGCAAAAGTACTTTCTGGACGACAGCCGTGCGCAAAGCGTGGATAAGGTTCGCGAGTTTTGGGGCAACGTGCAAGTAATCCTTAAGGGTTATGCTTGGGTGAGAGCAATGGGGGCTGAGGGCATTGCACAAGCCGCCAATATTTCTGTGCTCGCTAACAATTACATGGAGCGTGGTCTACTCGCTATTCGTGGGGTGACACGTTCCCATCCTGAGGTGAATACCCCACGACTTGAGATGACGCGCTACAGTTTGCAGAACTTGAAGGAAGAGACCGGGGTTGATGTGCAGGATGTACAAAATCGGATGACTGATTTTGGTATCGATGCAATGTTTAGCAGCCATGAGCCTTGGCTGGTGCCAGAACCGTTCACGCCGGAAGCCGGCGAAATGTATGGAAAGGAAGCATTGGATCGTTGGATAGCCGTACTTTCTCATATCTCAGAGGAAGCACACACTAATCCGCAGCTTGTCAAGACGGCACCACACAATCAAGCAATTCACCGTCTTAAAAGTGGTGTCACTGACGATCCTGCTACGCGCGCTATGACTTGGCGGGCTCATCAAAAGAAGAAGAGTGCATTGAGCGCTCACAAGTAGTTCTGCAACGTTGATGCTATATCACGAGCCGCCGCTAGTTACTTAGCGGGGCTCTGGACTTGTCACGGTTTGATTCCGCCTCCTTAAATAGACTATTTGTCATTAAGGAGAAGAATTATGGCAGTTTCA
>NZ_JAAPBB010000256.1:0-416 GCF_019730395.1 Ochrobactrum sp. SFR4
ATTTACCAATGCCCAAAAAGCTAGAGCCGCTTGGCAAAATGACATTCCTGATTGGGTTATCATTCTGGCTGAAGCATGTGATCGCGAAACACAAGCAGCGGTCTCACGTAAGGTTGGTTACTCAGCTTCAGCAGTCAGTCAGGTGCTCTCAAACACCTATCAAAATGGCGATATTGGTCGTTTTGAGCAAGCGGTACGCGGCGCTCTAATGGCTGAGACTGTCCATTGTCCAGTGTTGGGTGAGCTACCGCGCAACACCTGCATTAGCTGGCAGCGCAAACCATTCAGCACAGCCAATTCTCATAATGTCCGCATGTATGGCGCTTGCCGCAATGGATGCAAACACAGTCACCTTAAGGAAGGAACATGAGATGCTCTCAGAAAGTCTCCGCATCATGCGACGTGAATTTCAGCAT
>NZ_JAAPBB010000257.1:0-416 GCF_019730395.1 Ochrobactrum sp. SFR4
TATCATGCAGACGACATTGTTGATTTGTCGCGCTTCATTCAATTTGTGGTGGGTTATAATTCGCGCCTGACATTCTAAAAAATATAGCGCCTCTCTTTGAATATCTGACTACGATTATGCTTGAGTTTGTTTTTAGACAAGCAACGCAAGCATAATCATTGGTGGGTTTTTTCCAGATATTCTTGTCGGTGGTGACGTAGCGCCATTGAAGCCTTAAATCACTCATCTAAGGTCGCATAGACGAGATAGCGCAGCGGGCCTTGCGTAACTGCATCAAAGGGGTAGCAGGTCGCCAGCACCAGATGAGAGCCTGCTGCGTGAACATCGATCTGCGCCTCATCCCAACGCGCGACGGTCATTTGAGTGGCACGATAGGTGTATGTTGTGCCGTCATCGCGTGTAATGCGAATAAGGTC
>NZ_JAAPBB010000258.1:0-415 GCF_019730395.1 Ochrobactrum sp. SFR4
AACTCCTGCCAAGTAAGAAGCCCGTAAAGACCATCAGCATTCATGAACTGATCAAAGAACTGAGTTTTCGGTTTATCCGCTTCAATCCGGCTTTCAAGCTCGATAACCTTCTCAGTGTATGACAATAAAATGCCGCGCATTGCTGCAGGATCACTCAGCATCGCTAATGGATCGTTTTTGACGCTCTCTTCAAGTGCCATCCAGCGATCAATGATACGTGCACGCAGTTCGACATTGTATCCAGAAACAACAATCATCGTGTTTCTGTAGTCCAATTCATACTGCTTGTATGTCTGCCCATTTTGAGGGTGCACATATGGGGTCTCGTTTCCTGAAACGACCCCCTTTTTAACGAGAGCGCGAATTGTCTTTAATACGTTGTCGTGCGTACTGCCGGTTAAATCAGCAATCTCGC
>NZ_JAAPBB010000259.1:0-415 GCF_019730395.1 Ochrobactrum sp. SFR4
GTAACATCATGTCCGTTTGCGGATAAAATTTCGGCAGCAGCAAGTCCCGACGGGCCCCCGCCGATAATCGCAATGGTCGCGTTGTTTGTGGTTGTGTTTGTCAATGTCATTCGGTTCACCTGCAGTTCAGCTTGTTTTAGCTAAGTTCGAAGCTGACGCAAGTAAGAAGCAACCATGGAGATGCTTATGAAAAAGACCCTGATCATTCCGGCTATTGCTGCTGCTCTTTTTAGCACGGCTTTGTTGCCGGTGGCGCAGGCAAATGCCGCCGGTAAAACCGAGACACTCTATGTGAATAACAAGCTGGTGGATTGTGTTGGTGTGGGCCCGCAAAAATGTATGCAGGTGCGTACCAGCCCTAAGGGTGAGTGGACACTGTTCTATAACGGAATTGACGGTTTCGACTATGAACCGG
>NZ_JAAPBB010000260.1:0-414 GCF_019730395.1 Ochrobactrum sp. SFR4
CGCAGCAGCGCTATTTTCTTTTGTAATCTCATTCATTGATCTGGAAAAGTCACTGTTTCTTGTCGGCCCCGGCCGCACAACCCTGCAGATCGCGCTGGTTAATTATATGGAGTGGAACCTCGATTCGACCGTTGCCGCGGTTGCCAGTGTGCAGATCCTGATCATCTGCGTTCTGCTCGTTATCAGTGACCGCTACGCCAAGCTGAGCCGTGTATTTTGACCGTCATCACCAAGAATGGAAATTCCCATGTCTGATGTTGTTTTACAGTGCATTACCAAAAAATACGGCGCGGTAACCGCCGTCAATGATGTCTCTATGATCATCATGCAGGGCGAACTGGTCGCTTTTCTCGGGCCGTCAGGTTGCGGCAAGACTACAACTTTGCGGATGATCGGCGGGTTTGTTGATGTGAC
>NZ_JAAPBB010000261.1:0-414 GCF_019730395.1 Ochrobactrum sp. SFR4
CTGCCGGTTCCGAAGCAGAAAGTGCTGATGGAAATGTCATCACAGACGGTACGCCGGATACGGTCACTGAAACAACAATCGTTGCAAAGGTGAACAATGTCGACATACCGGAAGAAGGAAAGACGATTACCGGCCAATACGGTACATTGGTCATCCATCAGAATGGCGATTATACATATACGCCATTCAATCAACCCGGAAATATCGGCAAGGTAGATCACTTCGAATACACTATTCGGGACACTGTTTCAGGTAAGGAAAGCACTGCTAACCTCGATGTGAGAATTGGCAGTGACAGTATTGATCTGGAGTGGACAACACCGGATGGTCCGGCGACTATCGATCTTGTTGCGAATGATGACACTGCAGAAGCAGGTGTACAGTTCAAAAACGTGGTTGAAGCTATTCCGAACG
>NZ_JAAPBB010000262.1:0-414 GCF_019730395.1 Ochrobactrum sp. SFR4
CCAATTGCGTTTGCAACCATCAGACTAGCTGTCCCCTCTAAATCAATGATCACAAATTGAGATATTCTTGAAGCTTCTTCAATCTGATCAACAATACCATCTTCTGTGATACCGCTCACAATAGCGATGTTCTCTGGTCGACCTGGTAGATTAGCCCACTGGGATATCCAGCGCTCTGGATCTGCGTCAAGGATAGTAACACTAGCACCACTCTCTGAAAGTTGCGTAGCGAGAATTAAGGCTGTCGTCGTCTTCCCGGCGCCGCCTTTTGGATTGGCAAATGATATAACTGGCATCTGTGCTCGACTCTACTCTTTTAGGCACTCTATCATATAGCTATCATATAGCTATATGATACTTTAAGATATCTAGTAGCTACTAGATATCTTAAAGTATCAGAATAGTATTTTTTAT
>NZ_JAAPBB010000263.1:0-413 GCF_019730395.1 Ochrobactrum sp. SFR4
CTAAGGCTAAAAAAGAAATTCATTATACGGCCTCCTGCAATTTAGCACGCTCTTCCAACAATGCTTTAATTCTGTCTGAGGAAAAGAAATCGACAGGCTGTAGATCAAAGTTGTTTCTTTCAGCCCATTCCATCAAAAGTTTCTGGTCCTTTGCAGGCACCAAGCCGCCGGTTCCCTCGCGCTTTTCAGTGCCATAAGTCCAACGATAAATACGCGAGTAATGCTTCCCAACGATTGATGAAACCGCTTTGGCACCGCCGAGATATGCTATGAGTGTGAATGCAGGTTCTTTTGACATGATATATATTTGCGATAATCGTAAAAATAAGTCAACTGAATTTTGCGATTTTCGTGATAGCAATTTTTGCGGAAAACGCAAATATAGAGATATGAAAAATTCTTCAGACGAAGTG
>NZ_JAAPBB010000028.1:0-12692 GCF_019730395.1 Ochrobactrum sp. SFR4
TACGGTGACTGGATCAGTGGCATGGCAACAGATTATTACAAGCAAACACCAGCAAAGCAGCTGCAAATCAACCGTGAGAATTTAAAAGTCTGGAAGGGCTGATTTGGATAAGTTCAGGAACCGGTTCTGCGCCATTCATAGAGCATATCCGGTTCTTTTTCTTCATTGCCGCTGCCATCGGTTTTACCAATCGCGATAAAACCGTGTTTCTCATAGAACTGCTGTGCCTGAATATTTCGCTGAAATGTCCATAATTGCAGATGCGGAAACGTCGTTTGTGCCTGTTTGAGTAAAGCACTGCCAATACCGTGACCCTGAAAATCCGGCAGAATATAGAGTTGCTCAATCCAGTCTTCTTTAAAGGCAACAATACCAGCCATATCAGGGGAAAAGGCTGCCCAGACCTCGCATTGCTCAAAAACGCAGTTTTCATAAAACCATTGATCTTCTTGCGGTGTATGCAAACCTTTCAGCCATGGCAGGCTATTGTCGAAGGCCGCCCGATGGATGCGGGAGGCCTGCGCCATATCCTGCAAGTCCAGACGCCGGAGCGTAAAATGATTGGCTGTCATCGGGCTTGTGCCCCGTCAGCACTGAAGCCATAGGCGCGTTCAACGCGGGCAATCCGTAAAGCATAGGTTTTATACCACATGGCACGGCCTTGCTTCTGCGCGGCCAGATGATCGATATTACGCTTCCAGTTACGAATGCTTTCCTCATCGCGCCAGTACGAATTGGTAATGCCGAAGCCGCTTGCATCCCGCACACTTTCAATGCCGAGAAAACCGTCCTGCTTTTCCGCCAGCTCAACCATCTGATCGGCCATTTCGCCATAGCCCGCGTCATCATCCGCCGTGCGCTGCGATGAAAAAGCGACAATATAATAAGGTGCGTCGGGAAGGGTGGCGAACGGAGAGTGATTGTGCATGAAACAGAATCCTGAAGCTTGGTGATATGGAAACATAAAGACCAGGCAATGCAGGAGATAGCAGCTACTCTGTCGCATGAAATAAAAAAAGCGGATCCGAAGATCCGCTTTTTTGTCGTTCGTAAGCGATAAAAGATTAGCGCTTGGAGAACTAAGCCCCAAAGCGCGATTAGCGCTTGGAGAACTGGAAGCTACGACGGGCTTTCGCCTTACCGTATTTCTTACGTTCTACAACACGGCTATCGCGTGTCAGGAAGCCGCCCTTCTTGAGGACTGCGCGCAGAGCTGGTTCGTAGTAGGTCAGGGCTTTTGAAATGCCGTGACGAACCGCACCGGCCTGACCGGACAGACCACCGCCGGCAACAGTCGCAACGATGTCAAACTGACCTGTGCGGTTTGTTGCAACGATTGGCTGCTGCAGAACCATCTGCAGAACCGGACGAGCAAAATATGCGTTGAACTCTTTGCCGTTCACGATGATTTTGCCTGTGCCTGGCTTTACCCAAACGCGTGCAATCGCATCTTTACGCTTACCGGTCGCATAAGAGCGTCCGAGAGCGTCGACTTTTTTAACGTGAACAGGAGCTTCAGGAGCAGCAGCTGCTGCAACTGTGCCAAGTTCTTCGAGCGAGTTGAGCTGCTCAGCCATTATGCTTTCCTCTTATTTTTGCTGTTCAAAGCGCCGATGTCGAGGACTTCTGGCTGCTGTGCTTCGTGCTGGTGGTCAGCGCCTGCATAAACGCGCAGGTTTTTCATCTGACGACGGCCGAGCGGACCGCGCGGAACCATACGTTCAATCGCCTTCTCAACGACGCGTTCCGGGAAACGGCCTTCGAGGATCTGACGAGCTGTACGTTCTTTAATACCGCCTGGGTGGCCAGTGTGCCAGTAGTAAACCTTGTCGGTGTACTTCTTGCCGGTCAGAACAACTTTGTCCGCATTGATGATGATGACATTGTCACCGTCGTCAACGTGTGGAGTAAAGGTTGGTTTGTTCTTACCGCGCAGAATGTTGGCGACCTGAGAAGCGAGACGACCGAGAACAACGCCTTCAGCGTCGATCAGGATCCACTTCTTCACCACTTCTGCTGGCTTCTGGGAAAAAGTTGCCATTGAAGTTATCCTTGGAAATAATCCTTGCCACATATTCTGCTGCAAGGCTTTTTTTGTTGCTTGTGTTCCGGCGGAAATCCGCACGTAACAAATGAAAACCGCACATCTTTTGAGGGATGTATATTTTCTGGCTGTGCAATACAGTGCCTGTGAGTAGGCGTCAAGTGCACTAAATTTGCATGTGATTATAATTAGTGTTTAAAATCAATATGTTAAAATTACGGTATTATATTACCTTATAAAAGTCAGGTGATTTTTAGCCTATATTCCCGTCCGGCCTGAAGCGTTACTTCAATTGCCCGCATTTTATACATAGATTATGTCTTCTGCAGAATGTGATGCATAGCAGCATGAAAACGGAGAATGCCATGAATGAAACAGAAGTGAAATCTATACTGCAAACCAAGCATGTGATCGCGCTGGTCGGCGCTTCTCCGAATGAAGATCGTCCAAGCTTTGGTGTGATGAAATATCTGCTGGAGCATGGTTATAAAGTTATTCCGGTTAATCCGGGGCAGGCAGGTAAGCAGATATTGGGGCAGGCAGTTTATGCTTCGCTCTCCGATATTCCGGAGAAGATTGATATTGTCGATGTCTTCCGCGCTTCCAATGCCGTGCCTGCAATTGTCGATGAAATTCTGGCACTGAAAACACAGCCGGATGTTTTGTGGTTGCAGCTTGAAATCAGCCATGAAGAGGCTGAAGCCAAAGCCCGCGCTGCCGGAATAAAGGTGGTGACCGATATGTGTACCAAACAGCAGCATCAGCGACTGATTGGTGCCTGATTTTAGCTTTCTGTGACATTGCGGTGCAAAAATTTTGTTTTGACCGCAATGTAAATCTGCGGGTAATTTATAGGTGTTCTGGCGGAAAAAGATAATAGTTTGCGTATATTATAGTGATAAGCGGAATCTTTTTCTTTGCTTGTGGGAGAGTAAAACTCTAACCTGACCCAAATTGTTTATTTTGGGGAGTAGAGAATGTCCAAGCGCAGCCCTGGTTTTGATACACTTGCTATTCATGCAGGCGCAAAACCAGATCCGACAACCGGTGCCCGCACCACGCCGATTTATCAGACTGCATCCTATGTTTTTGATGATGTGGACCATGCTGCCGCTTTGTTCGGCCTGCAGGCTTTCGGCAATATCTATACCCGTCTGACCAACCCGACCACTGCGGTTCTGGAAGAGCGCGTTGCAGCGCTTGAAGGTGGTACAGCTGCCGTTGCGACTGCATCCGGCCATGCCGCGCAGCTGCTGGTTTTCCATAATCTGCTGCGCACCGGCGATAATTTCATCGCTGCGAACAAGCTTTATGGCGGTTCGATCAATCAGTTCGGCAATGCCTTCAAGTCTTTCGGCTGGGAAGTGCGCTGGGGCGATGTGGACGATGTTTCCAGCTTTGAGAAACAGATCGACGATAAAACCCGTGCGATCTTTGTTGAAAGTCTGGCCAATCCGGGCGGTATCGTTGTTGATATCGCAGCGATTGCGGAAATCGCGCATAAGCATAGGCTGCCGCTGATTGTTGATAATACAATGGCATCGCCATATCTGATCCGTCCGATTGAACATGGTGCAGACATTGTTGTGCACTCGCTGACCAAATTCATCGGCGGCCATGGCAATTCCATGGGCGGTATTCTGGTAGACGGCGGTACATTCGACTGGTCGAAATCCGGTAATTATCCGATGCTGAGCGAGCCGCGTCCTGAATATGCCGGTGCGGAACTGCACAAAACCTTCGGCAATATTGCTTTTGCCATTGCAGCACGCACACTCGGTTTGCGTGATTTTGGTCCGGCGATTTCTCCGTTCAACTCGTTCCAGATTCTGGCCGGTATTGAAACTTTGCCGCTGCGTATGCAGCGCCATTGCGACAATGCGCTGAAAGTAGCGAAATGGCTGGAAAAGCACGAGAAAGTTTCATGGGTGCGTTATGCCGGTCTGCCGACCGACAAATATCACGCTCTGCAACAGAAATATTCGCCAAAAGGCGGCGGCGCGGTTTTCACCTTCGGTCTGAAGGGCGGCTATGAAGCCGGCAAGACTTTCGCGAACTCGCTGGAACTGTTCTCGCTGCTGGCCAATATCGGTGATACCCGCTCGCTGGTTATTCATCCGGCATCAACCACGCATCGCCAGCTGACTGACGAACAGAAAATTGCTGCCGGTGCAGGGCCTGAAGTGGTGCGTTTGTCGATTGGTATTGAAGATGCTGACGATATTATTGCTGACCTCGAACAGGCACTGGCAAAGATCGCCTGATGTCACTGTTGCTGTCAGTCAATACAGAATTCGAACCGGAAATTGGTGCGCCCGCAGAAGGGCGTATCATTTCCGGCGATCCGCAGTTTAGAACATGGAATGCGGAGGAGACCTCAGACGGGCTTTACGCCGGTATATGGGAATCCACTATTGGTAAGTGGCATGTCGCGTATGATGAGTGGGAGTTCTTCCAGCTGATCAGCGGTGTTTCTGTGGTCACAGAAGAGGGCAAAGAGCCGGTCACTTTGCGGGCAGGCGATAGCTTCATCATCAGGCCGGGCTTTAAAGGTACGTGGGAAGTGATTGAAACGACTCGTAAAACCTATGTGATAAAGCTTTAAACTTATATTGTTTGAAATAGAAAACGCCGCGTCCTATGGGACGCGGCGTTTTTGTTTTTACCATTCCAGTTTCAGGCTTTGCATGCCGTGGAAATGATAGGTGTCGCCATAAAGCGGTGGCTCGGCAAAGCGGATATTCGGCAGGCGTTTGAACAATGTTGCCAGAGAAACCTGCATTTCCAGACGTGCCAGCGGTGCGCCGATGCAAAAATGGATACCGGCTCCGAAGGAGACATTCTTCTGATCGGGACGCTCCGGCCAGAAACGATCCGGCTGGTCAAAAGCCTGATAGTCGCGGTTGCCGGAACCAAGCAACAGACCAAGCTGCTCACCGGCTTTGAGTGTTACGCCTTCGGCAATTTCAGTCTCATTATAGGCGTAACGGGTAAACATATGCAGCGGTGCATCAAAGCGCAGGCTTTCTTCAACCACAGCAGCAGTTGATTCCGGCGTGGCAAACAGAGCGCGATGATCCAGTCCGCTTTGCAGAATGGTCTTAACCGCATTGCCGGTCTGGTTGACCGTTGCCTCGTGTCCGGCATTGAGCAGCAGGATACAAGTGGTGATCAGCTCATCTTCCGAGAGCTTGGCACCGTTTTCTTCGGCTGCAAGCAACAGGCTTAGCAGGTCATCACCCGGATTTTTGCGGCGCTGAGCGGCATAGTCCCGCAAATAGTCGGAGAATTCTTTGGCCGCCTGATTGGCACTGTCTTCTACTTCACGGGTGGCATTGTGCATATACATGTTGACCATGCGATGCGACCAGTCGAGCAGTTGCGGAGCATTGTCTGTCGGCACACCGAGCATCTCCGCAATTACCACCACCGGAATAGGAGTGGCGAAAGCCGGCATCAGGTCGACATGGCCTTGGTGTTCAAAACCGTCAATCAGCTCATTGGCGAGTTTTTCAATACGCGGGCGCAGGCGCTCGACCTGACGGGAGACAAAAGCGCGATTGACGAGGGTGCGCAGGCGGGTATGTACCGGCGGTTCAATTTCCAGCATGGAGTGGCGCTCAACGCCGTCGAAATCTTTGAGATGTTCGCGATTGATTGCATTGGCGCGGTAGCCGCCCGGTTCTTCACGGCCAAAACGGCGGTCGCGGAACAGCTTGTTGATATCGTCGTAACCGGCAAAGCACCAGAAACCGTAATCTTCCCAGAAAAATACCCTCGCATTGTGATGCAGCCATGCATAGGCAGCATAAGGATTTTGCACAAATTCCGGCTGATGCGGATCAATACGCACATGGCGGGTAGCAGGATCGAAATGAAGATAATCAGGTTTTGCAGGGGCGCTAGGGAAGTGATTCATCAGACTTTCATCGCATTGGCATTAAAAGAGAATTTGCTATGCGACTATAAAGGCAGGTGAGGAGAAAATGCAGCGTGACAAAGCGTGGCATGACCATATTGTTCTTAATACATGGCCGACACAAAGCAGCGTTGACTGCAAATAAAAACGCCCGGTGTGATGACCGGGCGTTTTTATTACGAAATTTTGGGTTTTTTAGTTCGTTGCAGGTGTTGCTGCGGTAATGGCAGAACCTACGCGGAAGAACTGAGTAGCAACAGAGGTACCCAGCATAGTAACAGCGCCGATAATTACAACAGCAATAAGCGCCGCGATCAGGCCGTATTCGATTGCAGTTGCACCGGATTCATTTTTACGGAAACGTTTGAAAATTGCTTTCATTGCCTTAACTCCAGATAGTTCTTTTCGTTATGGTCTTGCTGACCTGTTACGACTTATAGCCCGAAGAGTGTTTTTCAAGGCTTAAATTACATAGTAAATGAAGTTTAAGCATTGAGTTTGCTTAATGAATTACTTTTATTTTGTCTGCTATGAATTGATTTATATATTTATGAATTAAAATATTGATGTATTTTCAATATCTTAGCGACATCACCTCAAAAGAAATACCCCTGAGGCTTTGCTTGGCCTCAGGGGTATAAACATGCAGTGCATTGGAAAGCAGACGGAATCTAAATGAAAACCCGTTTATT
Source organism: Ochrobactrum sp. SFR4 (assembly GCF_019730395.1). Taxonomy (NCBI): domain Bacteria; kingdom Pseudomonadati; phylum Pseudomonadota; class Alphaproteobacteria; order Hyphomicrobiales; family Brucellaceae; genus Ochrobactrum; species Ochrobactrum sp. SFR4. The sequence continues at coordinate 6,656 of NZ_JAAPBB010000028.1, forward strand.
TCCTGATGAAGGAATTAAAAATCCCAGTCGTCGTCTTCTGTGGCAACGGCTTTACCGATGACATAGCTGGAGCCGGAGCCGGAGAAGAAGTCGTGATTCTCATCGGCATTTGGTGAGAGCGATGACAGGATCGCCGGATTAACATTGGTCACAGTGCTCGGGAACAGTGGTTCGTAACCGAGATTCATCAGCGCTTTGTTTGCATTGTAATGCAGGAATTTTTTGACATCTTCGGTCAGACCGGTGCCGTCATAAAGCGCTTCTGTATATTTGGTTTCAACCTCATAGAGATCAAGCAGCATCGAGAAGGCGAAATCCTTCAGCTCTTCCTTGCGGGCTTCACTCTCTTTTTCCAGAGCGACCTGATATTTATAGCCGATATAGTAACCGTGCACGGCCTCGTCACGGATAATCAGGCGGATAAGATCGGCAGTATTCGTCAGCTTAGCACGGCTCGACCAGTACATTGGCAGGTAGAAGCCGGAATAGAACAGGAAGCTTTCCAGATAAACACTGGCAATTTTGCGCTTCATCGGATCATCAGATTTATATTCATTGATGATCAGAGCAGCTTTGCGCTGCAGATGCGGGTTTTCCTCGCTCCAGCGATAGGCATCATCCACATCCGGTGTCGAGCACAATGTAGAGAAGATCGAGGAATAGGAGCGGGCATGAACCGCTTCCATGAAGCTGATATTTGACAGAACAGCTTCTTCATGCGGTGTGACTGCATCAGGCATCAGCGCAATGGAGCCGATAGTGTTCTGGATGGTATCCAGCAGTGTCAAACCGGTGAAAACACGGATGGTCAGTGTTTTTTCTGCCGGTGTCAGCGTGCCCCAGGACGGAATATCATTGGACAACGGAACTTTTTCCGGCAGCCAGAAATTGCCGGTCAGACGGTTCCATACTTCGAGATCTTTATCATCCTCGATACGGTTCCAGTTAACAGCCTTGGTGGCGCAGACGAGTTTAGGTTGGGCGTTCATAACGTGCTCTGATCTGTTCGGATGAACCGCCTGCACTATGGCAGACGGTTTTGTATAAAAGGATAGTGTTTACAGGGTGCAGGAAACGCAGCCTTCTACCTGTGTGCCTTCCAGAGCCATCTGGCGCAGGCGGATATAGTAGATAGTTTTGATTCCCTTGCGCCATGCATAGATCTGCGCCTTGTTGATATCGCGGGTTGTTGCGGTATCGCGGAAGAACAGTGTGAGCGACAGACCCTGATCCACATGCTGCGTAGCTGCTGCATAAGTGTCGATGATTTTCTCTGCACCGATCTCATAAGCGTCCTGATAATAATCAAGATTGTCATTGCTCATGAACGGGGCAGGGTAATAAACGCGGCCGATCTTGCCTTCCTTGCGAATTTCAATCTTGGAGGCAATCGGATGGATCGAAGAGGTCGAGTTGTTGATGTAGGAAATCGAGCCTGTCGGCGGAACAGCCTGAAGGTTGCGGTTATACATACCATGCGCCATCACCGATTTGCGCAGCTCTTCCCAGTCTGCCTGCGTTGGAATCGCAACGCCTGCAGTTTCAAACAATTCACGAACACGGGCAGTTTCCGGTTCCCAGACCTTGTCGGTATATTTGTCGAAGAATGTGCCGTCGGCATATTTTGAATCTTCAAAGCCGACAAAGCTTGATTTGCGATCCATCGCAATGCGGTTGGACGCTTTAATCGCGTGATAGACCACGGTGTAGAAATAGATGTTGGTGAAATCCACACCTTCTTCAGAACCGTAATAAATGCGTTCACGAGCAAGATAGCCATGCAGGTTCATCTGACCAAGGCCAATTGCATGTGATTCATCATTGCCGCGGGCAATTGATGGCACGGAATTGATCTTGCTCATATCCGACACAGCGGTCAGCGCACGGATCGAAGTTTCAACAGTCTTGCCGAAATCCGGTGAGTCCATGGTCATCGCAATATTGAGCGAGCCGAGGTTGCAGGAAATATCCTTGCCGATATGTTCGTAGTTCAGATCGTCTTTATAGGTGCTGGCTTCGCTGACCTGAAGAATTTCCGAGCAGAGATTGCTCATATTGATGCGACCGGCAATCGGATTGGCTGCATTCACGGTATCTTCGAACATGATATACGGATAACCGGATTCAAACTGGATTTCCGCCAAGGTCTGGAAGAAGGCGCGCGCCTTGATCTTCTGCTTACGGATACGGCCGTCATCAACCATTTCGCGGTATTTGTCTGAAACCGAGATTTCAGTGAAAGGCACACCGTAAACACGCTCTACGTCATATGGCGAGAACAGATACATATCCTCGTCATTTTTCGCGAGTTCAAAAGTGATGTCCGGAATCACCACGCCGAGCGACAGGGTTTTAATACGGATTTTTTCATCCGCATTTTCACGCTTGGTGTCGAGGAAGCGCATAATGTCCGGATGGTGGGCATTGAGATAAACCGCACCGGCACCCTGACGTGCGCCCAGCTGGTTAGCATAAGAGAAAGCATCTTCCAGCAGCTTCATGATCGGAATGATGCCGGAAGACTGGTTCTCGATCATTTTGATCGGTGCGCCATGCTCACGAATATTGGTTAGTGCAAAAGCAACACCACCGCCGCGCTTGGAAAGCTGCAGCGCGGAATTGATCGAGCGGCCGATCGATTCCATGTTGTCTTCCATACGCAGAAGGAAGCAGGAAACCAGCTCACCGCGTTGTTTTTTACCGGCATTGAGGAAAGTCGGTGTCGCAGGCTGGAAACGGCCGGACAGCACTTCTTCCATGATCGAGATTGCCAGAGCTTCGTCGCCGTCAGCCAGAGCCAGCGCAACCATACAAACGCGGTCTTCATAACGTTCCAGATAACGCAGGCCGTCAAAAGTCTTCAGCGTGTAGCTGGTGTAATATTTGAACGCGCCAAGGAAGGTTGGAAAGCGGAATTTCTTTTTATAGGCAAGATTGAAGAGATTCTGGACGAACTCAAAGGAATACTGGTCCAGAACTTCTTTTTCGTAATAATTCTGGGTCACCAGATAATCGAGTTTCTCTTCCAGATTGTGGAAGAAAACCGTGTTCTGGTTCACATGCTGGAGAAAATACTGGCGAACGGCCTTACGATCCATATCAAACTGGATCTCACCATTCGGACCGAAAAGGTTCAGCATGGCATTCAGCGCATGATAGTCCATTGCCGGAGTGTCCTTTTTAGAACTCCCGTTGTTTGAACTGTTGGTGTTGTTTTTTTCTGTCCGTTCAAGCTCAAGAGTCGCCACAGTTTTTCCAATTCATTTTTCGGCCAATATGTGTCGGCCAATTTATTTGTCGGTATGTGCAAAACAAAGACCGGCTTTATTTCCACATCTGTTCACAATACTGATCCGGCTTTTGGTTGAGAAAGCGGACAGCAATTCAATTTCATTATTAGAGCGCCGGGCGCCCCGTTAGGCGCACAAAACTGGCTCTAACACTTTAAAATGAGAGCATAATTTGAACTTAAACTGGTTCAAGTTTAAGAGATCATGCTCTAAACCCCTGTACGGGGGCAGAAGTCAGGCAGCGAGGTCTGCCTGCCAGAATTTTTGCAGGCCATTCCGCACATTGATAACGTCATCATCCGTTCCGGCCAGTTCATAGCGATACAGGAACGGTACCTGACACTTCTCAGATATGACATTGCCGGCAAGACAATAGGTTGAACCGAAGTTACGGTTGCCGCCTGCAATCACACCGCGAATGAAGGAACGGTTGGAACTGTCATTAAGAAAACGGATCACAGGCTTGGGAACGGCACCGCGTCCGTCCCCGCCGGCATAGGTTGCGACAACAAGTACAAAAGGTTGTGTCACCTGTAAAAGATCGGCCTTCATGCTGCACGGAATACGCAGAGCAGGCAGTCCGGTCTTTGTGACAAAGCGATGCGTATTTTGCGTGCCGCTTGAAAAATAGACGAGCATGCTCATAGCCACTTCCTCATGTTAAATCTCCAGTGAGACACTGAAGTCAAACAAAGACCCTCTATATATAGTGGCTCCAGTCCGGCTCTGCAGCCATTGCTGTGCATTATACAAGAAGAGGGCATAGCTTTTGTGTTTTGCCTGATATGCCGTTTCTGATCCCGGCTTCTGCCCGCCTTCCAAAGCGAAAGACGGGCAGAGAATTACCGGTCAGATCGAGCAGTCAGACGGATTGTCCGGATATGACAGCCACACCGGAGCGCTCAGGCCGTTATATTTAAGCCAGCGCACTGATCATGTCAGGGCGGAAGCCTGCCCAGTGTGTATCACCGGCAACAACAACCGGAACCTGCATATAACCGAGACGTTTAACTGTATCGTAGCCTTCTGCATCGGCAGAAATATCAATGATGTTGAAATCGATTCCCTGACGTTCCAGAGCGCGATAGGTGGCGGTGCACTGAACGCAGGCTGGCTTGCTGTAAACAGTAATGGACATCGGATTCCTCGTTTCTTGATCGCCCTGATATTTTTCAGAGACTGATTATGCGTTATATGCCTGTTGATTACTCCGGAGAGAATAGTCAGCGGACATTGTAGCGGGGGCTACAGTTTCCCTTGGCAGGGCCTCATTGGTCTGCACCTTGCGGTGCCTTTTTGTATCTGCGCCTGACGGCGCTCTTTTCTTTTGCACCTCACGGTGCGTCTTTATATTTGCACCTTACGGTGCGGTATTTGTCGTTCTTCGGAGCGTTGTGCCCTCAAAGAACTTTTTGTCTTAGGCTTCCCTGTATTCCTCACCGGTATGGTTCATCCAAAGACGCACCGGCGGTGATAAATCCGAGCATTGTGGTTCCGCCGCTTTAGAAACCCGAGGGCGGAGGCCTTTCAGGTGCAAAGCGCACCTTTAAATCTGCTGCACAAACTGCGGTTATTCCGCAAAACGCATGCTGAACTTGCTTAAACTGATAAGAACGGAACGGACGGCGGGAGAGGTCTGAAAGGAATGACTCATAGAAGAGCCGGATGCGTCATCAGAGATGGTCGTATAAAGCCATCGGGCGAAGATTCGCTCTGACTGCTGACAAATCTGCTGAGACAGGTTCCTGAACCACAGATGCGGACATCTGTTTGTTTTTTGATTCCTGAAAAGCAGCTCTGACCTTGCGCATAACCTGATTCCTGTTGCCTTGCCGAACTGTGATTTGTGTGCCTGCGATACTGAAAACAACACCGGCGTAACGGATCACATTTCTTCCGTCTTCAACATTCCCGGAGCCTGTTGATAACAACAATCCCCAATTCTCCGCCGGAAAGGAGTTGCCTCCTGAGGACCGGCAAAAATTTCGACGCAACTATCCCGGATCGCAATGCGTATGACCGGTTTTATTGTGCCTGATAAAGCCGTTTTGAGCATTGTTGCGAAGCTGCTGTTTGCAGAATCGAAGAACCGCTCAAGACACTATATATGGTATATGTTATGAATTTTTCGTCAATACCTATGGTGTCTCTCTGATAATTTTACCCGCTATACACAGGGCTGAATTAATATGTGGAGATGTGCCAAAAAGGTATCAGCAGGGTCGGCAGGCGTGCTGCAACCGCTCAGCTTGATTCTTAACTGCAGCATATAAGATATGAGCGGTTTTGGGGCGGAAACTTTGCTGTTTCTTGGCAGATTCTTTTCTTTACAAAAGCGGCCGGAGCGGGCAGCCGATTCTCAAATAAAGCGGAGAAGATACGCTGCAGAAACGATATAAGAATAGTCAGTCGTGAGATGACGATTCTGCATAAAACAATTTCCGCTGAAAATCAGCGTAAGGTTCAAAATGTTGTTTTGCAAAAGAGGGGGAGAAATGGTGGGCGATGAGAGACTCGAACTCCCGACATCTTCGGTGTAAACGAAGCGCTCTACCAACTGAGCTAATCGCCCGCTCGCTAAAAGCGGTATGTGCTGACTTAATTCGTCAATTATAAATATGAGCACAACACATTTATAATTTTCATTCATTATCTGATTTCTCAGAAATGAATGGTGGGCGATGAGAGACTCGAACTCCCGACATCTTCGGTGTAAACGAAGCGCTCTACCAACTGAGCTAATCGCC
>NZ_JAAPBB010000264.1:0-413 GCF_019730395.1 Ochrobactrum sp. SFR4
TTCATCGCCTTCATCTCGGTGGCGGTGCCGAGCGCATCGGAGACGCGCTTCGCCGTCCGTTCGTCGTTGGTGGCGAAGGAGACACGCACATGGCAGTTGTCGAGGATCGAGTTGTTGGCGCCGTAAGCCTTTTCGATTTGGTTCAGCGACTGGGCGATGAGGAATGCCTTGAGCCCATAGCCTGCCATGAAGGCCAGAGCGCTCTCGAAGAAGTCGAGACGGCCGAGGGCCGGAAATTCGTCCAGCATCATCAGCACGCGATGCCGACGCTCCTTGGTGTGAAGGTCTTCCGTCAGGCGCCGCCCGATCTGGTTAAGGACAAGGCGGATGAGCGGCTTGGTCCGCGAAATGTCAGATGGTGGCACGACTAGGTAAAGCGTGGCCGGTCGGTCGTCCTCGATGAGGTCCGCGAT
>NZ_JAAPBB010000265.1:0-413 GCF_019730395.1 Ochrobactrum sp. SFR4
AGAACAGACCGGCATGCTGTGTACCCAGAGCAATCACGATTGCGCCGGTCAGTGTTGCCAGATTGATCATGAAGCGTGGCTTGTGGGTCTTCGCGGTGTAATACAGCGCATCGGCCAGAACCAAACGGCCTTCCGCATCGGTATTGATCACTTCGATGGTCTGACCGGACATAGTTGTGACAATATCGCCCGGACGCTGTGCGTTACCGTCAGGCATATTCTCTACCAGACCGATGACGCCGACCACATTGACCTTGGCTTTACGACCGGCCAGTGCACGCATCAGACCGGTAACAGCAGCCGCGCCGCCCATACCGCCCTTCATATCTTCCATACCCAGCGCAGGCTTGATGGAGATACCGCCGGTATCGAACACAACGCCCTTACCAACAAAAGCAACCGGCTTGTCTTTA
>NZ_JAAPBB010000266.1:0-412 GCF_019730395.1 Ochrobactrum sp. SFR4
TTTCTGACAGCGGCAGCGCTCTTAAAATCATCCGGTATCTGATCAGGGCTTACGCTCATTAATCACCCGCGCCAATGCAGCACACAGACCAGCGTAAATAAACGCCGAGCTGTATCAAAATCAATCTCGATCTTACCGTCAAGCCGGTTCATTAATGTCTGCGAGCCCTCATTATGCAAACCGCGCCGCCCCATATCAATTGCCTCAATCCGGCTTGGTGTGGCCGAGCGGATCGCCGCATAATAGCTTTCGCAGATCAGAAAATAGTCCTTCACTGTTTTGCGCAACGGCGACAGCGAGAGAATATGTGTGGCAACCAGTTCACCGCTCTCACGGGTGATGGTAAAAATCAGACGTTTTTCCACCAGAGACAGCCGCAAACGGTAAGGCCCGCCATCGGTGTCTCCCACAG
>NZ_JAAPBB010000267.1:0-411 GCF_019730395.1 Ochrobactrum sp. SFR4
AATTGGAGACTTCCTTTTGGACCTCCAATTCCTGCGCACGCAGTGCCATAAAGCTGTCGCCTTTGGAATAAAACAATAGCTCGGCATCGCCATATCTTGCCACTAGAAAAGGCCTCCTGCCCGCTTACGCTGCTCTGTGATGTTCCAATCGGCTTGCATATGGACCAGTTTGATCCTGCACCGGTTGTGTTCTAGTCTATTGCTTATGTTATGAGGATTATTTCTCACACGCCACTGTTGATTTCCAGCCGATCGTTGAATGTTTTCGGTATGGATTATAAAAAGCATTTATATATTCGACGATTGCCATCTCGTCTTCCGCACATCAGGTGGTACGCCTGACTATCCCCAATCGCGCGCAGGTTTGTGAATAAGATTGCACGATGTATTGTTTCCGTCAGGGGAACACTC
>NZ_JAAPBB010000268.1:0-411 GCF_019730395.1 Ochrobactrum sp. SFR4
TATGGATGCCAATGAACACCAAAATGGACAGCAACATACTGAATCAAAATCTGAATCCTATTTTGAACTTGAACCTGCTTTAGAAAGAAAACAGCGCGAGGTTCAGCCAAAGATGAAAAACGTGGAGCCGGCGAGGGGGTATCCACTTGTACTGATCCTGAAAGCATGTCCGGATATTTTGGATTATGCGGCAGAAGATATTGCGAGTTGGCGAGATCTGATGAAAACCGCCGCCAAGGTTAGAGGGTTCCTCGGCATTTCGCCTTCTGCTTACGAGGATGCGCTTGATGTGCTGGGGCAAGAAAATGCTGCTGTTGTAATCGCATGCATCCTTCAGCGCTCAAATTATATCAACTCAGCTGGCGGATATCTGCGCTCATTGACTGAGAAAGCGAGGGCAGGGGAGTTTTC
>NZ_JAAPBB010000269.1:0-411 GCF_019730395.1 Ochrobactrum sp. SFR4
CACCATGCTGGTCGCCGGTCAGCATGACCACGCGGCCTATGCCGATGTCACGCAGACGGGCGATGGCCTGCCGCGCCTTCACGAGCCATGTCGGACATACCCAGCAGCCCGATCAACTGCCCGTCACGCGCCACCAGGATCGGTGTCTGGCCGTTGGACAGGAGACGGTCCAGTGCAGCTTCGCCCTCCTGGCCCAGCGCCATGCCGAGCGTATCCATCAGGCGGCGGTTGCCAGCGGCAACGGTCCGGCCGTCGATGCGAGCGCTCAGGCCCATGCCAGCATGCTCCTCCAGCGCCTCGGGCGTGGAAAGCGGTCCCTGCTTGCGGCCGGCCTCGACGATCGGACGGCCGAGCGGGTGGGTCGATCCGGTCTCGGCGGTCGCAGCCAGATGCAACAACCCGGCTTCCGTC
>NZ_JAAPBB010000270.1:0-409 GCF_019730395.1 Ochrobactrum sp. SFR4
GTGTTGTTACGCCAATATATGCCGTTCTGAGATCGGTATGAGTTAGATAATAAAAAACCGGCGCATGCGCCGGTTTTTCTTTGTGCAAACGGGTATGATTTATAGCGCTGCAGTCGCTGCAATCAGCCAGTTCTTTTCAGCTTCCGAGCAATGCGGCAGCAGCTTGTCGCGCGTCTGCGCATGATAATCATTGAGCCATGCCAGTTCGTCTGCATTGAGCAGTGAAACATCAATGAGACGACGATCAATCGGGCAGAAGGTCAGTGTCTCAAAGCTATGCATAGCGATATCGCCGCCATCAATTGCTTCTGGCTCTTTGACGATGATCAGGTTTTCAATACGGATGCCAAATTCACCCGGACGGTAATAGCCCGGTTCATTGGAAAGGATCATACCGGTTTTGAGTTCC
>NZ_JAAPBB010000271.1:0-409 GCF_019730395.1 Ochrobactrum sp. SFR4
AACCATTATAGCGTACAGGCTTACCTAAGAGACAGGCGCTTACAAGAATTTTAGCAGTCATGGTGCCAGCCGTGCAAAATTGAATACTATTCAAATAACGGGCAAGTCCTCGTCAGTCCACCAAATTGCAACCAGCTGACACATATAAATTACAGCTCAGTTTACCATATTGCAGTTCTTTACACTGGTCTGTAACAGTGCACCTGTTGATTTCACTTCCGTAAATGCTCGAATAAAAATCAACGATTTTACACGAATATTGGCTTTCTCGTCCCGCACAGACGGTTCATGCGTTTTTTTCATATCACCGCTCGGCTGGTAATTTGCATAGCGCCATACTTCCCTTAAGAAACAGTTCTGGATCACACCATGCGAAGGGACTATGATTAATTCAAAATGCATAGGTAGT
>NZ_JAAPBB010000029.1:0-12338 GCF_019730395.1 Ochrobactrum sp. SFR4
GATAGAGCTATCATGAGCCGAAAATCCTCTCTTCTCAATTAACACTGTTTTGTCTCAAGGGCGCTGATGTCGGACAGTTTGGCAGATTACAGGCCAGCTATATCACGCCAGATAGCATTGGCGGTTTGGCGTAGTTCGCGGTGGATGTCGGGGGCGCGGCGGTCGCGGGGAAAATGGTGAAGGTTGTAGATGGGGTCGTGTATTGATGCGAAATACTGCAAGCGTCGTGCTGACTTGAAGCGCTTCATACTCCGTTCTCGCCGTCTTATCGGTTACGGTACCTAAGCGAGCACCGGCCTGAAGATGGAAAAGAAGCTGCAAACTCCTCTTGATTTTTATAATACCTACCGATAGGTAGTGATCGTGGCTCTTGAAGCTCAATTCACCGGTTGAAGCCTTGGAGCTCCCGGAACTGCGGTCGGTTTTGAAATGATGATCTCAGCGACAACCCGTGTAGCGGGCAATCTTTTCGTGGCCTCGCTCGGCCTCGTCACCGTGCTCGGCCCGAGCGCGATCGATATGTATCTGCCGTCGATGCCACAGATGGCGAGCGACCTGAACACCAGCTACGCCAGCATGCAGCTCTCGCTTACAGTCTACCTTTTGGCACAAGGCGCTGGCCAGCTCGTTTTCGGGCCTCTCATCGACGCCTGGGGTCGCAAATGGCCGCTGCGCGGCGCGATTGCGGTGTTCACCCTCGCTTCGTTTTGGGCCGCGGCGGCACAGTCCTTCGATGCGCTGCTCTATGCCCGGTTCATCCAAGGCCTCGCAGCCTCGCTGACGCTGGTGGTCGCTATGAGCAGTGTGCGCGACCGAGCGTCGGGCGTACGCGCGGCGCAGATATTCTCGTTACTTATGGCGATCCAGGGTCTTGCACCGATCCTCGCGCCCGCGCTCGGCGGCATCATCGCGGCGCTGTTCGGCTGGCGCGCGGTGCTGGCGGCGCTTGGCATCCTCGGCCTGCTCGTGCTGGTCAACTCCGCGATCAATCTAGCCGAAACGCTGCCGCGCGAGAAGCGGGTCACGCTGCAAGTTTCGCGCGTCGCACGAACTTATGGCTCGATCGTAGCTGACGGCCTGTTTCTCATGCCCGCCCTTACCATTGGCGCGGTCTTCTTCTTCCTGTTCTCCTATGTCGGCGGCGCGGTCTATGTCTATCAGACGGTCTACGCGCTTTCGCCTGACACGTTCGGCTTCGTGTTCGGCGGCACGGGCATCGCTATGCTATTCGGCGCCATCGGCAGCGGCCGGCTGGTCAAGCATTTCCGTGTTGAGACACTGGCCATCTGGGGCGCAGGTCTGATACTCCTAGGCGCGCTCGTCGCCTTGGCGTCGGAACACACCGGTCTGGGTCTCATGGGCATTGTCACTGGTATGACGATTTCTGTTCTCGGCCTCGGCATCGCGGAGGCGACCGTTATCTCGATGGCGATGGCCAGCCGTGAGACCAATGTCGGTTCAAGCGTCGCCGTTCTCGGCGCCTTCCAGCTCATCTCGGCCTCAATCGCGACCCCCATCGCGGGTGCGATGGCGGAAGTCTCGGCGAACTCATGGTTGGTCTTCCTCGTGATGGCGGGTTTTGCAACCGTTTGGCTGACCGTGCTGAGCACGCGACTGATCGCCCGTAGTAGCAAGCGCGGTGTCGATGCAACGTTGAATGAAAAATAGGGAGCAAAGCTATGACCAACCGTTCGCCGTCGGTGGACCGCATCTGCAACGCGGCCGTCGAGCACTTCTCGATCCAGGGCTACGATGCCTCCTCGCTCAACGAGATCGCGGCGATGGTCGGGATCAGAAAGGCATCGCTCTACACTCATTTCGAGAACAAGGACGCCTTATTCCTTGAAGCGCTGGGCGACGCCATTGCGGCCGAGAAGGCTTATGTTGACGAAGTCTTCTCGGCTTTCGGGCCGCAGAACGAACCGGGCTCGGCATATGTCTTCGCGCTTGAGGACCGTCACGCGAACTCGGTCTATCTGCGTTTCTTATTGCGCGCCGTCTTTCACCACCCGGTCGCGCTCAAGGAAACAATAGGCACGGCATATGACGGCTTCCTCGGCGCACTGCGGCAAGGTTTCGCGGTCCAGCTTCGTGAGTCCGGTATCGGCGCGCCCCTGTCCGACGCCGAAGTCGTCCTCTACGAGAACGCCTATCTCGGCATCACCGAGAGTCTCTTCGTGGAACTGAACTTCGAGGGGAGTAAATGCATGGGCGTTCGGCGCGAAGCTTTGTGGCAAGTGCTCGGGGATTCGCTCGAACTGAGTCGATCAAAGTATCGCAAATGAAACCAGTTGCCAAAGAACAGCGATCGACGGCACCGTAACTTTAACTTTGAAGTATATCTCAAGGGTGGATAAGAAGGCATACACGACTGTCCAACCTCAGCGCCTTTGAAACAGAAATAGTTTAATTGAGAAGAGAGGATTCTCGGCTCATCGTAGTTGGGGTCAGAACAATCTTAGTTCAAAATCGTACGTTTAGGTCGAACGAAAGAGGGACGCACGGTTATGCTGACTTCAAACGTTGCCGCCACATACTATCACCCAAAGCCTGCGATAGCGCCTTGGAAGTTCTTGCTCGGAACAAAGCCAACGCTCCGCTTGTATGCCTGTTTCACGGGCCATATGCGCTTGCGCTTCGATGACGCCTGCGTCTGATGCTGCTAGTATAGGGACTCCGATTTTTTGGAGAATGCTAAAAGCAAGCGAGCCTATTTCGGTAACTCTCAGCTCATCACAGATTGTCCGGTCTTGAGCGTCGATCTCCACTGGATGCGACACGTTAAAAGCAGTATACAGGCGTGGATAATGCTCAAGCTCAGCTACATAAATATCGTTCTCGAGCTTGCTGATCCTGAGCCCCAATGAGGTCCCTGTCGCCAATCCACCACCACCGCAAGCGACGACAATGGCATCGTCAGCAGAGGCATCATCCTTCATTGCATGAGCCAGTTCCACACCAAGGGAACAGCTACCGGCTAGCATCGATGCGTTCTTGAACGGATGCAACAATGGCATTCTACGCGTTTTCGCTTCCAGTTTCGCACGATTTGGGCGGCAAGGCAAACTGCCGGCATTTTCCCACGGTGAAAGCCAAGGGCGATTTCCGTTTTCCAACGGCTCAATGATCTTGTTTGTAATTTCTTGATAAATATCACGGCGCTGATTTTGCATTTTATCCCCTTGCGCCTGTCGGCTGGACTGCCCCGCGATGCTGCGGGTAATTCTTTCATGAATTACCCTCGGCAGAGGGGGGGGCACAGCCCCATATGCGCTAACTTAACTGTAGACAGACCGAATGCATGTGTGATTCCTCATTCAGATGGAAACGATTTCTTGTGTTGATGCTGATTGGCAAGCCTTGCTTGCCAGATTATCTAGACTGATTGATCTTAATGCCATAGCGCGAACATCGGGTGCGCTTTTGCGACGTCGCAACGTCGGCGACAGCCCGACACTGCTGCGACTGGCACTGGCTTATGGTCCAGGTGGTATGAGCTTGCGCTCAGCGGCAGCATGGGCGGGACTGAATGATGTGGCAATGATTTCTGATGTTGCGCTTCTCAAGCGGCTACGCGGATCAGCGGATTGGCCAGGCGATATTGCCGGAGCGCTTCTGATGAATACTTCGGCTTCAGAAAGTTCGACAAATGCGCGCCGCTTGCGCATTGTCGATGGCAATTCGATCTCACAACCAGGCAGTAAAGGCACGGATTTCCGGCTTCACGCCACATATGAACCAGCACAAGCACGCTTTACGCATCTGGAATCGACTGACGCCCATGGCGGCGAAGCCTTTTCTCGTGTCCCCCTGGACAAAAGTGATATCGTTGTTGGCGACCGCGCCTATGCCCGGGCACCAGCACTGGAAAAGGTGATTGCCTGTGAAGCGGATTTCATTGTCCGCACTAGATGGGCCAGTATACGCCTGCTGACGCTTGACGGAGAAGTTCTGGACTGGAACCGGATTTATGCGCCCATGCAGCCTGGTGAGGTGTGCGAGATCGATGTCCTGGCCGAGCATTCCGGCCCCAAACTCAAAGGCCGTGGCAAATCTTTGTTTCAGGCAAGACTTGTCGTTCAACGAAAAGATGCGCAGTCGACCGAAAAGGCTGTGAAAGCTGCAAAACGCGGACATAAGAAGCGTAAATACAAGCAGACAATGCTGCTATGACAATTACAGCAGCAGGCTTCCTCATGCTACTGACGTCGGTTCCGGCCAACGAAATGACCGCCTCCGATGTTCTCGACATGTATCGCCTGCGCTGGCAGGGGGAAATCGCCTTCAAGCGGCTTAAAAGCGGATTGGGCATCCACAAGCTCCCGGCAAAAGACCCCCAACTTGCCCGAAGTTGGCTGATGGCGCATCTGATCATAGCCTTAATAATCGACGAGGCCGTCACCGACGTTCTCGACTCTCCCCCCTGTGAAGACGAAACGCCATTGCGGGACTTTATCCTTGTGGAGGCTTCATAGTCTCCTGCGGCAAGCATTCCTCAGCGCCATTCTCACAGTAATATCGCCCACAAAAACCTTGAAACAGATCGCCCAAATCATGCGCCATGTCTGCGATCCGCCAAGGCGGTGAAGAAATCAGCCCGCAGATGCGAGATCAGGAGAAAACTGGAATGGCACAAGCTAAAACATCGTCGAATGAGAATATATTAATGAAGGAAACGCCGGATATGGCTCATGCCATGCGCGGCTATAGTCTTGAGCAAAAAGCCGCGCGCAAGCCGTGGTGGGGTTCAATGTTACCGGAAGAGTGCCGTTATAGAAGCCAAAAAATCCCGCTTTGGGTGATAGGCAAGCATTCCACTCAGCTTCTGATCAGCGCAAGGCGCTCCAATTTTGTTGAGACGGCTCCGGTTATCGTCTGAATTCTTCGAATCAGGATTTGCGGGTCTTTTGCCACTGTCCATTTCGGTCTTCTCCTGAATTTGGCACATGTCGTATTTGTACATCACCTGAAGTCAATTTGCCCCAAAAGGGTACTGTTTGATGCATTAAATAGTCAATCGGTACGATCATATTCATTGCGAACTATTTTTCTATACACTCCATCATCAATCATTGCTTTAGGTGCTTGGAAGCTGTTTGGTCTGCAAGACGTTTGCTGCGTGCGGACTGACGGAGAGAGGGTAATCTGCGAAGTGCAGCTTGAAACTTGCTGTACTTCCATCTGAGGTAGGAATAATGAACTTTCTGGCGGACAGCGTTCGAAAAGCACGATTACATCGGATTTTGAGGGAGGCCAGCGCGCCGCGACTCAATCGGGGGGGGCGGATGATCAAATGGAAGGGAGCCACAGCGAGTTTTGCACCTTCATCGCTGATCATCGCGGGAGCAATCGGAACATTTTTAATCGTTTCCAATCCCGCCGCAGCTCAAACCTTCACAGGTAATCAAACAACCAATGGGCCGTTTTCCAGCGGAGAACAGAATTTCCGTGACACAAGTGCGCTGAACGCCTCAACCGCCAACACCGTCAGCGGTGGCTATCAAAATTTCTATCAAACGAGCACATTAAACGCTTCAGCCGGCAATGCCGTTAACGGCGGTGCGCAGGGTTTTTACAACAAAAGTGTGCTGAATGCCTCAGCCGCTAATGCTCTCAACAGCGGAACGCAGCAATTCAGAGACACAAGTATCCTGAACGCCTCAGCCACTAATGCCGTTAGCGGTGGAGGGTCGCAGTTTTTCTACAACACAAGTGTACTGAACGCTTCGTCCGCCAATGCCATAAGCGGCGCATACCAGCAATTCTTTGAATCGAGTGCACTGAACGCTTCGGCTACCAATGCCATTAGCGGCGGAATACAGAATTTATACGAAAAAAGTATGCTGAATGCTTCGGCTGCCAATGCCGTCAGCGGCGGAACACAGACTTTTAACAGTGGCGGCGTGCTGAACGCCTCGGTGAGCGAAGCCGTCAGCGGCGGTAGACAGATTGTCGGCCAGGCGGGTATGCTGAACGCCTCGGCGACTAATGCCATCAGTGGCGGTAAACAGCGTTTTATGTTTGATGGCGTACTGAACGCCTCGGCCACTAAGGCAGTCAACAATGGAGAGCAATTTTTCTCCAACACGAGCATGCTGAACGCTTCAGCGAGCAATGCCGTCAGTGGCGGACAACAGAATTTCTCTGACACAAGTGTGCTAAATGCTTCCGCTACCAATGCTATCAGTGGCGGAACTCAGTCTTTCTCTTTTAGAAGTATACTGAAAGCCAAGGCCACCGATGCCGTCAGCGGAGGAGAGCAGTACTTTAGTGGGGCGAGCATATTAAACGCCGAGACCGCCAATGCCGTCAGCGGTGGGGAGCAGACTTTCCACCAGAATAGTGTGCTGAATGTTCTTGCTGACGCAGCTCTCACTACAAATACGAACATCCGTTTTGAAAACAAGGATGGCGGCTCCGGCGGCACGGTCAAGCTCAATGGCTTCAGCACTGTTGTTGGCGGCATTAATAGTCTCAGCGAAGGTTCCGGTATCGTCGAGAATGGCGGCGATGGTGATGGTACGCTCACTGTCGACACTTCGGTGCTTGGAAACGCCAGTTTCTCTGGTGAGGCCCGGGATGGGGGCAACGGCCAGCTGGCAATTGTCAAAGCTGGCGCGGGGACATTACTTCTGTCGGGAACTAGCGTCTATGCCGGTGTGACCGATGTTACGGGCGGCACATTGCAGGCAGGATCAAACACTGCCTTTAGCTCCAACTCGGACTTCACAGTTACGGATAGCACCCTCGACGCTAATGGCTTCAATTCTGTTGTCGCGTCGCTGAGCAATGCAGGCTTGGTCGCAACCAATCTCAAGGGCACCACCACCGGCACGACGCTGACTGTTACCGGAGACTATGCCGGCAACGGCGGAACAGTTATATTGAACACAGTACTGAATGGTGATGACAGCGGCACTGACCGTCTTCTGATCGGTGGCAACACTGCTGGGCAATCGAATGTGAGAATTAATAATGTTGGCGGAACTGGCGCGCCGACGGTCGAGGGTATCCGGATTATTGAAGTCGGAGGCGCCTCAAACGGCAGCTTCACGCTTCTGGGCGATTATGTCCACAACGGCGAACAGGCTGTTGGCGATGGTCTTTATGCCTACAAACTCTACAAGAACGGTGTTAGCAACCCATCCGACGGTAACTGGTATCTGCGCTCGCAGCTTAAACCGGTAGACCCCATTGATCCTGTGGATCCTATTAAACCGATAGATCCAGTTGATCCCGTGAAACCGGTAACACCACCACTCTATCAGCCGGGTGTCTCGGTTTATGAGAGCTATCCGCAGCTTCTGCTTGGTCTCAACGGCTTGCCAACCCTGCAGCAGCGTGTTGGCAACCGCTACTGGAACAATGCCGGCAATCGCATAGTTGCCGAAGGCGCAGATGCTATCGCCACGCCTTATGCGCCACCGGAAGAGGCTGGAGCGTTCATTGAACAGAATGGTGTTTGGGGGCGGATCGAAGGCACTCATACCAGCATTGATCCCCGTTTCTCTACGTCCGGTGCACAGTATGACTATGATCTTTTCAAGCTTCAGGCGGGTCTTGATGGCATGTTGCACGAGAATGAGGCCGGCAAACTAATCGGCGGGATCACGGTGCATTATGCCCGTGGTTCAGCTGATATCCGCTCGCCTTATGATGCGGATAATGGCGGGGGTGAAATCCGCACGGACGGCTATGGCTTTGGCGGCACATTGACCTGGTATGGCGAGAACGGTTTTTATCTTGACGCACAGGGACAGGTGACCTGGTATGACAGCGATTTGGGTTATGATGGTGGCAATGGCTCGCTCGTCGGCGGCAATAACGGCTTTGGCTACGGAGCGTCACTGGAAACAGGTAAACGGATCGCACTCGACCAAAACTGGTCCCTCACACCGCAAGTACAGCTTAGCTATTCGAATGTTGATTTCGATAGCTTTAACGATGTCTTTGGTGCTCGGATCGGACTTGATCGCGGCGATAGTCTCCAAGGCCGCCTTGGCCTGACGCTGGATCATCAGAACTCCTGGTATAATGACGCTGGTATGATCAACCGTACCAATGTCTATGCTATCGCCAATCTCTATTACGAGTTTCTCGACGGCACGAACGTCGGCGTCAATGGTACCAGTTTTACAAGCCGTAACGAACGGCTGTGGGGCGGACTTGGCTTGGGTGGTTCATACAACTGGAACAACGACAGCTATTCGATCTATGGTGAGGGTTCTGTCAATACGAGCCTGACAAACTTCGCTGACAGCAACAGTTACAAGGGAACCCTTGGCTTCCGTGTCAAGTGGTAAAACCGTTCAGGCTTGAACCGCTCCCACCTCCATTGGTTCAAACCTGAGACTGGCTGCTGTCATTCTATCCCTCGATAGTGAATGGCAGCAGCCAACTACGCTCTGGTATATTTTTGTCAGTACATCAGTGCTGTTTTGAAAAGGAATGAAATGCGTAAAAACTTTCCAACAATCGGGGTCACAGCAACATCATCTATTCTGAGGCTTAATCTCTCGATGATCGTTACTGCAGGATGCGTTATATTTTCATCTTGGTCTGCCTGCGCACAGGAAGTCAAAGGAAACACACCCTCGACACTGCCTGGAGGTGCTTCTTCCTTGACGGAAACTTTCGAAGATTGGACTGTATTCTGTGTAGCTGCCGGTGGAAAAACACAATGTATTGTGTCACAATCCCAAATACAGCAAAATGGACAACGTGTTCTCGATATTCGACTAAACACTGTTACTCAGCCAGACGGCTCCAACGGTAGTGTTACGTTACCTTTTGGACTCGAACTTGAGCAAGGTGTAACGGTACAACTTGATGACGGTAAAATCGGAAAACCATTATCGTTCAGAACCTGTCTTCCAAATGGTTGCCTTGTGCCGCTATCAATCGACCGATCCATGCTTCAAGCCATGAGCGTAGGAACCAGTTTAAAACTTGTCTCCGTTTCGACTCAGAATGAAACAACCCCGTTCATTGTTTCATTGAAAGGCTTCGGGCCTGCGCTGGATCGAGCTGAATCTTTGATGGTTGCTAAATAACTTCTCAAATCAAACAAGGTAGTTTTGGGATAGTTTGTGACAATTAGATCCAGTTTTTAGACGGACGTCTCTCGTATGTTTTTTAAGTTCCTGTATGGCAATGTAGAGCCATGCAGATAAATGTGCTCAGCACGACGACACATCGCTAATAGCCACCCAAAAGCATTGGGGCACGCTCTAGAGTGTCGGGCGCTAATCATGCAACACAACCTTCTGCTTTGAAGAAGTTTCGGCACTCTTGTGGCGAAAACAGATTGCAAACGGAACTGATGGCTCTTCATAGCTCAGCCGGCACACAAGGCCATGATCCCCATGCCAGTTTTCAGGCCGCAATACTGGGCGGGCCTGCTCAGGTTGGACTAAATGCCGGGCTTTGGGGGCTTATCACTCCCCCCCTCAACTATGCGCACCGATGTTCCAATAGCGCAGCAGGAGTGAAAATTTCGCGACAAAACCGAATATCGTCACCATAAACTACGGGGATCGGCCAGGTGCAAATACCTGCTTCCCTGGCCCGCAACAAGTAGGTCGAAACCGCCGTCTTTCCAATTCAAATCCGTTGTGACACCTCCCGAACAGACAGTCCCTGTTTAAAGATCCGCCGCAAAATTGATCGTATGTCTTTCATCGAAATGCGCTTCGCTTGCTTCCGTCTCGCCATACGTGCGCCTTCTTATGAGAAAGAAAAAATCATGACCAAACGGCGCCTGCCAAAACGACAGCTAAACTGTCCACAGATTTGCGGAATTGCTGTCCGCACATTACTGCAAACCCTGTCCGTGAATTACCGAAACCCGCATCAGACCCTGCTTTCAGGCCGCAGTCGCTAGACTGTTTACCTCATGCTCTTAGCCTAGAAAATTCCGGCAAGACGCCCAACAACCCATGAAAGCTCAAAGATATTATCGCGCCGATAAACATAGTTGGAAGGAAAGTCTTTTTTTGGGCGTTATGTCACCATATTAGAGCCCCAAAGAGACAGCAGTTTAAAATTGCGATGCAATTAAAGAGAGTAGGAGCGCATGCGTAATTATTTAATGCTTGGTGCAATTGTGACAGCTGTTCTTGTTGGTGTCTACCCTTCACGTGCTGCTGATGGAACACCGGAAATGGTAGCGTACATAAGCACGCAGAATATGGTGGGCGCTCTAAAATACTGCGCTGACAAAGGCCTGACGGATAAGAGCGCACATAGTTCAATGGCTGAAACACTAACGAAAACAAAGGTTTCGGATGAAATGGTCACTACGGGTGAACAAGCGCGTGCTATAGGTGAGCGTGGCGTTCTCTTTACGTTTGGTGGTCAGAACGAAAAACCTGTTATACCGGTGATCACCATTGAAGCACTTGCGCAGAAGAGTAGCTCTACCGTGAAAGAGATTTGCGATACCTATGCAAAGGCTACGTTACCCTCAGCGAAATAGAAAAGATGAATATGAATTATGTGTCTTCCTGAAGGCACGAAAAGTCGCATTAGTCCCGAAAGGGACTGATGCGGAACTCCACACGTTACGGTTGATCAGTCTCTGAGTGTTGGATGGTGAACCATATGAAAGCTATCATTGTATTTGGTATGCTTGCAGTTACTGTGCTCGCTGGGTGTCATTCATTTGATCAGGTTGCAGATTCCAAATGCTATGACCGCGGTTATAAACCAGTGTCCAACCTCTGCGCCTTTGAGACAGAAAACCGTGCAGCAGACATCATCGGTCGAGAAGACGATCAAAGATATCTGCCGTGCCACGCATAAACATTATTCGGCAGAGGATAAAATCCGTATTGTGCTGGAGGGTCTGCGTGGCGAGAACAGCCTTGCCGCGATTTGTCGCCGTGAAGGGGACGCCGAGAGCCTTTAATTAAGGAGGCACTGGCTGGGCTCACCCTGGAAAACCGCCTGCTTAAAAAAGCATGATCGGGGATGGGGGCGACGACGAATAAGATATCCCGCCACTGAAAAGCTTGAGATCATCCAGCTTGTGGTACAGTCGCATTTGTCAGTCAGGCAGACGCTGGAAAAGCTGAGCACCGGACGCCACTGCTGTCCGATAACGGTCTGTGTTACGTCGCCTCCGATCTCGGCGAATGGTTGGAGAAATGCAAGATCGATCAGGTCCATGGCGCTCCAGGCCATCAGCAAACGCATGGTAAAGTTGAACGCTGGCACCAGACGCTCAAGTTTGAAGGTGGAGCAAGAGCCTCTAACCGGCAACGTATAACAAATATCCTCAAATACGTTCTCTTTTCGTTCGGTAATTCCGGACAAATCTTTCACTTTCGTATCGTGACGCCTGGTTTGTCGTGTAACCCACAGCCTATGCGCGCGATCGATCGTTTCTTTCCGCCCAGCAATCCCGCCTTGCTGAGCGCTCCTGACATAAATCATTCTCCAATGTCAGCTTACCGATCTTGGCATGAAGCATTTAACGTCGACGGCTGGAACTGAAAGTTCAGCCTTGGTCTCGTCGCCGAAAACGCCGGTAGCCCGACGAAGTCCCACCGAGACAATGCCGAAACCGTCTCGCCACGTAATTCTGCAACCGCCTTCAGAGTCGTACAATCCTCAATGGTCAGCTGTGAATAGACCCGTACCTCATTTGGAGCCCCCGCCTGTGATGGCTGGCCATCCTTAAAATCGTGCACGATTCGTACAGTTTCAGCGCGTCTTAATCGTGTGATGGGTTGGTTGTCGAGTGTAACGCTGACAAGTTACATTTCCTGCTTCACAGACAACGATTTTAACTCGTACAACCTACCAGAATACAAAACCAACGCAATGAAAAACAGGCTTTCTAAGCCCAAATGCTAAGAAATGAAGCGCACAAGATGCGCTGCAATTTGATTTTCTTAGAAAAGGCTCCGCCAACCCTACGGCGCTATTTGAGTTGCGCGGGTGGCTCCGGCTTGCTAACAACTTCAAACTTACAATTTGCAGCTTATTACTTATTACTTATAACTTGAAACTTAATGCACTTAAAAATCTTCCATGCTCATTTATCCACAAAGCAACTTACAACTCGTTCCTTTACACTCACAACTTGTTACTGCAAACATATTGCTTGTTCCTACCAACGACGTGCTTTCAGCTAATAACTGATAACTAGGTGCTAATTCCTTCATCCTAACAAATTACAACTCCTTTCTGCGTGCGCATAACTTAGGTTCAGGACCTATTAATTGATTGCGTAGTGTTTAATCAATTGATTCAATGGTGGTGCAAGGAGGTGCTGCCATGAGTGATTTGATTTGGTTGTCGGAGGCGCAGATGCGCCGGATCGAGCCTCATTT